>CAZVUJ010000001.1:0-24957 GCA_964630135.1 uncultured Pseudomonadales bacterium
TAGTGTCATTGAAATTACCGCGGCCCCCAATTTTATCCTGCAACATATTAAAGACGCAGCCAGCGAGGCCCGTATTGCGATTGTGGCCATTAAACCGGTGAGTGTGTTGCTTGCCGAACAGACCAAAGACATACCTCAACCGCATCTTATTATTTGGCGCAAACAGGAAGCTCTGGCTTTAATCGCGTTTGAGGGCAGTGTCTACCAAGCCAGGGATATTGAAACTTATGCGCCACAGCGAATCCAGGCACTCCTTAATTTTAACCTCGAGCACGCAGGACTGCCCCTTGAACAAGCTACAGTCAGCTGGAGTGAAGCAGCGCTTGATCAGACCAAGCCAGCACCAGAAATGCCACCAGCTATTACTGCCACGACTCAAAAAGAACTCGATGTGATTAGGTTTTTTGCCGAGCAAAAATTCAGCAAGGGCAAGGATGCCTCTGTCTTGGATTTGCTGCGTAAAGAAGAGGTGGCAGAACCCGTTATTACGGACATGCCACCAACGGCACTAGAAGTAGATGCTCCCGTTCTCTTGCCCCAATCAAAAATGCCCATCAGAAATTTCTCCCTCGAAGGTTCTGATAACCCCAGTCCGTTGCGCTTGCTTGTTATTGTTATTTTGGTGCTCCTTACGGCTGCAGCAACAACCCTGGGCGGATATTACTGGTTAAATAAGTCCAAGCCTGAGTCGAATAAGCTCATTGAGCAAAACCCCACTCCCGTCGCATCTCCCACGATAAAGCCTTCACCTCCACCTGTTGACCTCAAAACACTTAAAGTTCAAATTCTTAATGGCTCGGGAGTGCCGGGCGAGGCAGGCAAAGTGGGCGCACTGCTTGAGGCGGCCGGGTTCGGTGAAGCACAAACAGGCAATGCTGATTCATACGATTATGAAGCTACTCAAATCGAAGTCAGTCAAGCAGTCACTCCGGACGTGACCGAAACGATCACTCAAACACTTGATGCCTACGAGCTTGATCCAATTGCGGTGAGCAGCAGTTCAGCTGAGTTTGATATCAGCATCATTGTCGGCAGCAGCAAGAAATAACTGGCAAACTTACTTTATTACTTTTTGAATGAAACCAAGTCAGACTCAGTGAAATCAGAAGTTTTTTAGCAGGGCAAATAGCGGCGCACCACGTCAATCAGCGCCAAAGGGTCAACCGCGGCTTTAACCATATAATCCTTAGCCCCCCATTCTTTGGCCTTATCCATGTGATCGAGGTGCCCTTCATTGGTGAGCATAATCACGGGTATATTTTTTGTAGCTTCATTAGCTTTCAGTGCCTTCAGTGCCCCAAAACCATCCATAGCACCAGCTAAATTAACATCGAGAAAAATCAAATCTGCTTTCATGTCCTTAGCGGTATCAACCACCAGCTCAGCTTTGTTAACTAGTGTCACCTCGAAACCTGTTTTAGAAAATAAATCCCGATAGAGTTTGCGCAGCAGCCCATCATCTTCAGCAATAAGTATGTGTGGCATATAGTGCCATTACACCACACCCAGCGCCAAAAATAAAATCATGATTCTGGCTTGCGCGAAGACTCCCTGAGGCGCTACGATGGAATACACTACCAACGTTCTACTACGGGAGCTTTACCTATGATTCAAACACATCGCGCTAAGATAGCAATTATCGGCTGCGGCAAAGTCGGCATGACTGCCGCCTATTCCATCCTCCACTCAGGTGTCGCCCAGGAAATAGCACTCGTTGGCCGCTGTTTAGACAGTATTACCGGCGAAGAGCTTGATCTCGAACACGGTTTGAGTTTTTTGCACCCCGCCAAAGTGACCTCGACTATTAATTATGCGGATTTGGCGGGCTCGGATGTCGTGATCTATACTGCCGGAGCGGCTCAAGAAGCAGGAGAAAGTCGGCTGGATTTGGCAGCAAAAAATATCAAAATCTTGGGAGGTATTCTACCCAACATCGTTAAATATGCGCCCGACAGCATTTTGCTGCTGGTCACCAACCCCGTAGACATCTTGACCTACAAAGCCTATGTCCAGGCAGAATGGCCCAAAGGCAGAATAATCGGCAGCGGCACTACACTCGACACTGCCCGCTTCCGCTTTCACTTGTCCGAATCGCTCAAAATCGATCCCCGCAGTATTCACGCCTATGTCCTGGGTGAGCATGGCGATCACTCTTTCCCTGCCTTAACCTCTGCTTCTGTTGGTGGCCAACCCCTACTAACAATGCCAAATATGAGCCAAGATAAAGCCCAAAAAGCATTCGATCAGGCGCGTGATGCCGCGTATAAAATTATCCAAGCCAAAGGGGCCACGTTTTACGCCATCGGCACAGCCGTGAGCCATATTGTCGAAGCGATTGTGACTGATAGCCGCAAAGTGTTGCCCTTGTCAGTGCCTCTACATCAGTATTACGGCCACAATGGTGTCGCACTGAGCATGCCTTGTGTTGTGGGCAGAGCCGGCGTGCATGAAGTGCTTCACCCCGAACTGTCGTCGCAAGAGCAGCGCCAACTGGCCGAATGCGTGACTGAACTTAAAAAATATCTTTAAAAGGGAAATGCTGGCTTGTCGCAACCCCAATCCAGGTTGTAAAGAGTACGTATCTATGAAGACCACTCATCTATTCGCCACATCCATCATCACGGCTTTGACTAATCCTTGTTTGTTTCTTGTGATCGCAATCATGATGGGGAATCATAAATCAATTAACTCAGTCTTATCGAAGTTTGACGAACAAACGGTAAATTTCATCCTTAGCACAGTTTTCTCCTCTGAAATGTTTAATACCCTAGCTGTAATAAGTGTTCTGACGTATAGCATGGCTGTTGTTATTCGACTTAAATCAGAGCGTCGAGTAGATTGGGTTTTAATTGTTGCAACTCTTACTCTTCCCATTTCACTCTTTTTTTTATTGGCATAAACTGACTTGCACATTTTTTTATTAAGCTTCTCACGAAATTAAGATTAATCTATCGAAAGTGAAAAGTCTTTTGCTTTTCGTGCTTATTAGTTCTCTCCCGCCGATGGGGAGATCAAACACTATAACTCAACTTATACATTCCCCATACATTGCTTATCTTGGTTGACAAGAGAATAGGGCCGTTTATACTGCGTAAAGCATTATCCAATCAGTGGAGATTAGCTGTGTATGGACAACGACCAATCACTCACTAAAAAGCAACGACGTGAAGCCAAAAAGTTAGCCAAAATCGAGCAGAAAAGCCAGTCCCAAAAACAAGGCACTCTCAAAAAACTGTCAGTATATGGAACTATCCTGCTTGTAGTGGCCGCACTTATAGGCTTGTGGTGGACCAACCGAATAGTTGTCACCGCAGAAGATTTAGCCATCGAACCAGGAAAAATTGATGCCCGCGACAATGTCAAAGGTGATCCTCAAGCCAAAGTCGTTATCACCGAATATTCTGATTTCCAGTGCCCAGCCTGCGCTTTCTATGCGCCGCTTATAAAACAGGTATTAGAAGCATATCCGCAAGATGTCGCTGTAGTCTATCGTCATTTTCCCCTGAAACAAATTCATTTCAAAGCCGAAGCCGCAGCTCGAGCGGCTCAGGCTGCAGCCAAACAAGGCAAGTTCTGGGAAATGCACGACAAACTCTTTGAGCAGCAAGAAGCCTGGGCGCAAAGTGCCAAATCTCAGCAACTGTTTGCGCAATACGCAGAAGCGATCGGGCTTAATCGGGATCAATTTGCAAGCGACCTAAAAAGCAAAGAAGTTAAATCCAGAGTGCAGCGGGATTATTTGCATGCGCTGTCATTGCAAGTCAATAGCACCCCGACACTCTATGTCAACGGAGAAAAAATCGAGAACCCAAGTTCTGTGGAAGCATTCAAAACGTTGATTGATCCGCTCTTAGGCAGAGGTGAAAGCACACCCTCTGGCGCTGTGCAACCCACCGAATGAAGAACTGTCGCATATGTACAGATTGAGTATTGTCAACCTATTTGGACTACGCTAGTATAGCCCACTAGAGCCCTGCGAGTCTTTTTTCCCCAAACCAAAAATGAGCGCAGGTTTTTTATTAGTAAGGAGTAACCCATGAACAACGGTTTAAAAGTGCACCTAACTCAAGACGGATTCAACGATTTACAAGCCGAAGTCAACGACCTTAAAGCCAAATTGCCACAAGCGGTTGATCGGGTTGCCAAAGCACGTGAGCATGGCGATTTGTCAGAAAATAGTGAATATCATGCTGCCCGAGAAGATTTAGCCTTTATTCAAGGCCGGATTGAAGAACTGGAAGATGTCTTGGGTCATGCCGCAATCATTAAAACCTCAAACAGTGACGCCGTGTCACTGGGCAGTTTAGTAACTGTGCTCACTCAAGATGATCAGGAAATCACCTTCACCATTGTCGGTGAATACGAAGCCGATCCAAACAAAAAGAAGATTTCTCACGATTCACCTTTAGGAAAAGCCCTCTTTGGCAAGAAGGTGACTGAAAAAGTCGAATACGAAGCACCAGTGGGCAAGATCATCTACAAGATTAAGCGGATCAACTAATTCACCCAGGCGCGTTCCCTATTAGTAAATAGTAAGTAATGAAGGTAGTTTATTTTCATGTGCGAGGAATGATATTTAGTGATTCCTACATGTAGAGTGCGCTACAATACAACTTATGGCAGATTCACGTTTACAAATCATGCGCCAGGAGCGACTAGAAAAACTCCGTCAACTCCGGGAATTGGGCATCAACCCCTATCCGGCCAAAGTCAATCGCACGCAGAGAGCCGCACAACTACTTGACGGATTTGCAACGCTTGAAGGTCAAAGTGTTAGCTTAGTGGGTCGAGTGATAGCCTTGCGCCACCATGGTCAACTGGTATTTGCCGATATCGCAGATGACAGCGGCACAATCCAACTCTATATTCGCAGTGATACTCTCCGTGCCACAGACACGCCCAAACAACTCATTGGGTTTTCGCATATGTCGCTGCTTGATACAGGTGATTTTGTCGAAGCTACCGGCGAAGTGACCAAAACTAAAGCCGGCCAAATTTCACTGTTGGTACAAGAGTTGCGCTTGATAACTAAATCATTGCGACCATTACCCACTGCACAAGATTTACCCGCTGACCCGGAATATATTTTCAGACGCCGCTATATTGATCTGACTATCAAACCACAGCAACGCGAACTTTTCCGGCGCAAAGCCGCCTTTTGGCAATTACATCGGGAAATTTTGAGCCGAAATGGTTTTATTGAGGTCGACGTGCCCGTGCTCGAACATGTCACGGGTGGCGCTGATGCCCGGCCGTTTTTGACCCACATGAATGCGCTTAACCAGCACTTTTATTTGCGCATTTCCACTGAACTCAATCAAAAACGCCTTATTGGTGGCGGCTTTGAGAAGATCTACACTCTGGGCCCGAACTTCCGCAATGAAGGCATCAGCGATGAACATTTGCCCGAATACACTCAGGTCGAATGGTATTGGGCCTATGCCAATTATGAAGATACCATGAACCTCGTCGAATCGCTTATTAAAGAGATCGCCACCCGGATTTATGGCAAAACCATCTTTACCACCCGGGGTCACACCTTCGACTTATCCAAACCCTGGGAGAGAATTAGTTACCCCGATAGTATCAAAGAAAAACTAGGTCTGGATATCTTTTCATCCCCGGAAGAAGACTTTATTCAAGTCCTCAAAGACAACGGCATCAGACTTGAAGGAGCTATCAACCGCAACCGCCTGATTGATAATGCCTGGAAAATCTTGCGCAAAACTATTTCTGGACCGGCATTTCTTATTAATGAACCGGCATTTATGTCACCTTTATCCAAATCCAGAGCAGATAATCCTCATCTGACCGAGCGCTTCCATATCATTTTGGCTGGCAGTGAACTGGGCAACGGCTACTCAGAACTGAATAATCCACTCGAGCAACTGGACCGATTCTTGGAGCAGCAACAGCAGCGCGACCAAGGGGATGATGAAGCCCAAATGCTGGATATCGATTTTGTGGAAATGCTCGAATACGGTATGCCCCCCACTTCCGGCTACGGTCATTCGGAGCGCTTATTTTGGTTTCTCGAAGATATTACGGCTCGCGAAGGCTCACTGTTCCCCGCACTTAAGTATAAAGTTGACCCCTTAACCCAAGCAATCTATCCGCAAGCTAAACTGGTTGAACCGATAAAACCAAAAAATCATGACAACAGCTAAGGGATAAGCATATGATCAAACGTGACGCGCTGACAAAGTTTATCGTATCCGAAGTTATGAGTGAACAACTCATGACTAAAGCAGCGCTCATTGACGAAAGGGCAAATGGAGTTCAATTCTCGGGTTCTGAGGAAGTTCACAAAGTTGCAATAGGCGTGAGTTGCAATGAAGCTTTTTTGCATGAAGCAGCTTTGTGGGGTGCCAACTATTGCATTTTTCATCATGGTTTAGATACGAATGTGTCCAAAGCGCGATTCCCTTTAGCTAGTCAAAAGCGGTTGAAATTAGTCATTCAGAATAATTTAACCATTGCTGGGTTTCACTATGCCCTTGACGCGCATCCAGAAATTGGAAATAACGCACTCATTTTGCAAAAACTTGGTGCGAATCGAGGACAAGCTCTGTTTGATGAATGGGGCTGGGTGGGTTCATTTGATACACCAAAATCTATTGAAGAATTAAGACAGCACTGTGAGAACCTATTCGGTGAAGCAATCATTACGTTTGAGTCGGGTGACGAAGCAGTCACCACGATAGGTGTCGTTTCTGGCGAAGCGAAACCATCAGCCCGGCACATTGCCGAAATGGAAGAAAAAGGCGTGCAATTGTTTATTAGCGGTGAATCAAGTGAATGGGCACCGCATGCCATGCTGGAATCGGGAATTAATTATTTTGTTTGTGGCCAGTATGCGACGGAAGTCTTTGGTGTCAAAGCGCTGGGAGAAAAGTTAAGAGAAAACTATGGCGATCAACTAGAAATCAAATTTATTGACATCCCTAACCCGATTTAAGCCATGGATTATCGACTCATCCTCGCTTCATCGTCACAAACACGAAAAAAGTTTTTCGATTTGTGCCAGATTCCGTTTGAAGTTATAGCCAGCAACCTCGACGAATCGTTGTTTGCAAGCGATGATGTACACACGCTGGTGCAAACTCTTGCCCTCGAAAAAGCCAAAACCGTTGCCGATGACTTAACCAATGCTCACATTATCGGCGTGGACACCGTCATCGCTTGTAAGCATCACATCCTGGGAAAGCCCAAAAATAAGATGCAAGCGGTTGAATATTTGAAAATGCTGTCAAACCAAGAGCATTCAATTGTGAACGGCTGGGCAGTCCTTAAAAAAACCAACTACATCGTCAAGACTTCGAGTGGGGTGACCGAAACCCGCATTCACTTCAGGCGCCTGAGCAAACAGGAGATTGAGCACTATTGCAACGACTATGACGTGACTCAGTGGGCAGCTGGCTACAACCCCTTTTCCCGGGCAATTGGGTTTATTACTAATATTCAAGGCTCATTCGGAGGTCTGTATGGCCTTCCGCTCGAGCACATATTAACTCAAATTAATGAGTAAGTAGTCATTAAAGGAGTAGACATGAACCGAGATCAAGCCTGGGATATTGTGTGCCAGTATGTGAAAAGTGAATCTTTGCGCAAGCATATGCTCGCTGTTGAGGTGGCCATGCGCTCATATGCGCGCACATTTGGCGAAGCTGAAACCCAGTGGGCCATTGCCGGCCTCTTGCATGACTTTGATTGGGAAATACACCCCACGCTTGATGAACACCCACAAAAGGGAGCCGCGATATTGCGAGAGAAAGGAGTTGAGGAGGACCTGATTCGCACCATCCAATCTCACGCCCCACATACGGGTGTTGCCCGAGACAAACTGATAGATAAAGCCTTGTTTGCCTGTGATGAGCTGACAGGACTCATCACTGCCTGTGTCTATGTTAGACCCAGCAAGAGCATTCTGGATTTGGAAGTTACATCGATCAAAAAGAAGTTCAAAGATAAAGCCTTTGCTCGGGCTGTAAATCGGGAGGAAGTGATTCAAGGCGCAAGCGAATTAGGCGTGGATTTGTGGCAAGAACACGTCCCCCTGGTGCTCAAAGCCATGCAAGCACAGGCAGACGATCTGGGTTTAGGCGGAAATCTTTAGCGATAGAAGCGCTTTACCGCAATAAGCGAAGCAAACATCCCCAGCATCGCGCCCGACGCCATAGCCATAAGCCCGATTACCGTTAAGGTGGATAACTCTAGTGCCGTCGTCGGAATCGTATCCAAAAAAGCCAAGACCATAGCCTTGCTATATAAAACTGCCAGCATAAGCACGATCCAGGCAACTAATGCCCCCAAAAACCCATATAAAGACCCTTCCAGGATAAACGGTCCCCGGATATACCAGGAACTGGCGCCCAACAAACGCATCGTGGCAATTTCGTGGCGTTTGCTCGCTACTTTAAGTGAGATGATCACAATAAGCACCAGCACTGAGGCAAAGGTCAATAAACTCACTACCGAGAGACCGGTCAACTGAATGGCTCTCGACCATTTCTTCAAAGCCTCCACCACGTCTTGTTGATACACGATTTCTTCAACGTGAGGAGACTCACCCATGCGCTGTCTGATAAGCGGCAGAGCCTCAATGGTTCGCGCTGATACCTCGAGTGACGCTGGGAGGATTTCGGCCGAAACCATTTCGAGCAAGAGGGGATCTTGCTTATTTTGTTCCCGATACATTCCTAAAGCTTCCTCTTTGGAAACATAGCGCACCCGCTCCACAAAACTTTCTTGCTCTAGCTCTTGTTTAACCGCCAAAATTGCCGACGGACTGGCTTCGTTGGTGAAAAATGCGGTTACTTGGGGTTGAGTTTCAAAATAGCCGAGTATTTCGTGAAACCCATACGCCAGCAGTGCAAAAGCCTGGGCCACAAAAAGTGTCACGATAAGCATTAAAATCGCCGCGATCGACTGATAGGGCGAGCGCCGCATGTTCTTGCCGGTGTTGCGCAAAACGAGACCCATACTTTGCTTTCCTTACTCTGCCTTATGATTCTTATGGTGGTGCTCTTTGTGTTCTGACGTGAGCTTGTGGCCAGGTTCGTGATCGCGCTTGGTTGACGTACCCTCGGCCGGTTTTGCCTCTTGGAGCGGCTTATCCTCGACAATTTTGCCGTTTTCCAAACTGATTCGGCGTTGCCTCAGTTGTTCCACGTGGTCATGGTTGTGAGTTGCCAGGATGACGGCAGTGCCTGATGCATTGATTTTTTGGAGCAATTCTATAATTTGCCAACCGGTATCGGTGTCTAAATTCCCGGTCGGTTCATCGGCAAAAATCACTGCTGGCTCGGTGGCCATCGCCCGGGCAATCACCACTCGCTGAGCCTCACCGCCCGAAAGTTCCCCGGGAAACCTTTGTGCTTTATCGGCCAAATTAATAACCGCCAGTAATTGCTTAACCGTTGCCTCAATCACCTGGCGTGGTTTATTGAGTATCTCCATACTTAAGGCAATATTTTCAGCCGCCGTTCTGTCGGGTAGTAACCTAAAATCCTGAAACACAATCCCGATTTGTCGCCGCAGGACGGGAATCTCTTTTGACTTCATCGACACCAAATCAAATTCCCCGACACTAATCTCCCCTTCGCTGGGCAAAATCTCGCGAATCAATAAGCGTCCCAGGGTCGTTTTGCCGGCACCTGATTTGCCAGTGATGATGACAAACTCGCCTGGATTAATCGAAAAAGTTACTCTATCCAGGGCTGTGCTGTCGCCGAAGCGTTTGGTGACGTTTTTGAAGACTATCATATCTATCTCGCAACTCTACTTTAGATAGCTTAGTGAGACATTATTAAGAATTATTCTTCAACTTCAGTTGAATTTTCAGCAGCTTCCGTTGGCTCTTCTTGGAAGGGCTTGGGCGCGTCGAGTTCCATCACCTCAACACTACCCACATCCAAGAGCCACGCCGCTTGCTGCGCTGCATAGGTTTCACCCCAAACCTCAACTTTGTGGCCCACAAAGGGATCAAGGTCTAACACCGATGAAGTGAGATAGATTGTTTGCTTGGGTCCGCCTTCGCGCAGTAATCGGTGGGAGCCTTCTCCTTCAAGGCCGCCTTTTTCCAAGACTCCAATGCCGGTGTCCGGAAACTTATCTTTGTTCTCGCTCCCATATATCTTGCCCGTCTCCACTGGAGCATCTTCACCCTGGGGTAAATTTGCTGAAGCCGTAGGTGAGCTTGTGGACTTCTTGGGCATGGCTTTAGACAGCGCGAAACCGGTGCCAATCCCCATCAAAATGACGAGTAAGGCGCCCACAGGAATGATGAGTTTTGGAGTAGATTTTTTTGCCATAGTGGTTTGATTTAGGTTGTTGGTAACAGGAGTAAAAGCAGTGTCCTCTTGAGGATCCATCTCTGACTGAGGTTCTTTAAAAGATACTTTTTTAAATTCTTGATCCATAGACATAACCTCCCCAAACGACTAACGCCTGACAAGTGCATAGTAGCATATTTGCACAGGCGATGAGAACCCCAAGCAATAACTTGCTGGTAGCTAAGTTGCTGATGTCATCTCGAACAAAGTCAAGAAATCCCTGCGGTATAACCTTATCTTGAAGGGATTCCTCTGTCTGTCGACCGACAGGCCTTGACAAGCTCGGAATGTCACAGCATTCGATTTTTATACAAAAAAAGGATGCTTGATGATGCGAATCAATCGCCGTTCTAGCTTTAATATATCTTAAACACCCTATTATGGTAATTTGATTTCCGCTTCGATAAACAAGTCAATATCGCCATCAAGGACCGCTTGAGTGTTTGACGTTTCAACCTGGGTGCGCAGGTCTTTGACCAAATGATAAGGATGAAGCACATAGTTGCGAATTTGGGTGCCCCAACTGGCGGGCGTGTAATTGCCTTTAAGATCGGCAATTTCCTGCGCTTGTTGTTCGCGCATTAACTCTTCAAGGCGCGCTGTTAAGATCGAAAGTGCCAGTTTTCTGTTTTGGACTTGGGTGCGCTGCGCCTGGCATTCAACTACCATGCCCGTAGGCACATGTTTAACCCGCACGGCGGTGCTCACTTTATTCACGTTTTGTCCGCCTTTACCGGAAGACCGGAAAAAGCTCCATTCCAGATCATCTTCCTTAAGGTGAGCCTGAGTTTGATCGGTATCGATTTCCGGCAACACGGCTACTTGGGCAAACGACGTTTGCCGCAAGTTATCAGCATTGAAAGGGCTTAAACGAACCAACCGGTGCGTGCCGCTTTCTTTTTTCAAATAGCCATAGGCATGACTGCCACTGAGCAATAGGGTCACTGATTTAATACCTGTTTCTTCCCCGAATGATTCGCTGATGATTTCATACTTCCAACCCTTGCGCTCCACAAACCGTAAGTACATGCGCTTGAGCATTTCTGCCCAATCCATAGCTTCAATGCCACCCTGCCCGGCATGAACACTCAAAATTGCATTTGCCCTATCATAGGGGCCGGATAAAAACCGTTTGATTTCCAACTGTTTGAATTTTTTCTCGAGGGAAAAATAGGTTGTGGTTATCTCTTGAGTAAATGAGTCACTTTCCGCCTCCAGCTGTGCCATTTCGATAAACGCCAGTCCTTCGCTAATTTCTTTCTCCAGGGAGTCCACCAGTGCCACGTCTTCTTTTAGTGCCGATAGGGTCTGCATGGTTTCGCGGGCTTTTTCCTCCTGCTGCCAAAAGTGAGGCGAAAGCGTTACTGCCTCCAGGTTTTTGATCTGAGCCTTAAGCTCAATCACATCCAGTATCTCAGCCAACTCAGACAACCGCACCTTCAGGAACGATAGTTTCTCTTTTACTTCTTCCATATTACGGTGCGTCTTTCATAAACGTGTGATAATACAGGAGTGCCAGAGCTGCCCGGCTATCAATAATCTCGCCCGATTGTACCATTGCCAGTGCTTTCGCAAGTGGCAGAGCGTGAATGTTGATGTCAAAAGGCTCGTCGCCTGGTAAACTTGAAGGCACCAAGTCTCGGGCAATAAAAAGGTAGCCTGCTTGCGAACCTATATATCCGGGCAAAACATGGCTGCGGCACATAAGCTGCAGGTTTTGTGAGCGATAGCCTATTTCTTCTTGCAGTTCGAGATTCATGCGGGCTTGCGGATCTTCGTTAACAGCCAAACCGCCGGTGGGCAGCGTTAAGCAGGTCGATTCAATCCCCGCTTGATAATGTTCAAGCAACAACACCGTTTGCTCATCGAAAAAGGGAAGGGCGCTTACTCCCGTGAGCACATTCCAATTGATCACTTCGAACGTTCGGGTATTGCCATTCCCAAAATCAATGGATTTTTCTTCCACCGATAAAACCGAGCCGTTATAGACGGTGGCTGTGGCAGTGATTCTTTCTTTAGTTAGTGGCGGCTGGGCTTGCTTCATGCGTGACCACTTTCTGTCCTAATAACTCTTCACAGATTCTCACCTTCACTGAGTCAAGTTGTTGCTGTGCATACGTTTGTGCCGATTGCTGGACTAAGCGACTCGTTGATTCAGGAAGTAGAGGCGGTTTCTCGATAAATTCAGCGGCTGTTTGGCTAATGCCCAGGGTGGTCTGTCTCACCGTCTCCGCTGTTTCTGGTGATTTGAGCAGGGCTGCGTAGCGCTGCACCAGGGGATTAGGGATAATACTGGGGTCATACAACACCAAACCTAGCCCGATTAGGAGCGATATGACCAGTAAACGAACCACAACCAGGCTGATTTTTTTCATAGGCTTATGCCATTGTATCAATAACCTGAACCATATTCTGAATAGCTCGTGGAGTCGAGAAGATGGCGGCAGCTTTTTGAGCGGTCACTTGCCGATCAAGTGGTTGCTGCAGCAAGCTCTTGATAGCGTATGCCAAGGCTTGCGCGTTTTTAGGCTCAACGACGATGCCCGTGCCAGTGGCTTTGATAGTAGCCCTAACTCCCGGCAAATTGGTGGCAACAACGGGCGTGCCCTGAAGCATGGCTTCGGCTTGCACCATACCAAAGGCCTCAGTTTGATTCAGTGAAGGCAGCAGTAATATGTCGAGCGAGCGATATAACGCCGCCAGTTTCGCTCCTCTTAGCGTGGGCAACAAGAGATGGGGTATCTTATAGCGGGTAAGCAAATCGTTAATCCTTGCAAAGTAACGAGCCTCACCGGCCACTTCGTTTCCCTTTGGACCCACGAGCACCAGAGTCGCGGTTTTGGGCATCAGGCGCACAGCCTCAATGGCGTATTCGATCCCTTTCTCCCGGGCAATTCGGCCCACACACCCCACCCAATAGGCGCTTTTTTTAAGCTGCTTTAATTGCTTAAAGTAGGCTTCATCGACTGACTCGTGAGCAACGGGGGGCAAACAATAGGATGTTTTAGTAGCAAAGATTTTTGCATACGGCAGACTTTCGATATAGTCTTTGGTATAAGCAATAATGCGCTGCGACAACCACAATTGCACAATCACCACACTACGAACGAGCCAACTAAGTATTTTTTCTAAAAAGTTATTCTTTAGGGTGATATCGCAATGGAAAAGAACAATTACTTTCTTCCTCATACATTTTGCCAGCAACGCCGCCGGCAATCCCTCAACACTGGGTAAATTAATAAGTAACACATCATGTGTTTTTAGCTCCCTCCAAAAGAATAAAAGTGACTGAGGGGAGATAAACCCTTTAGACAAACGAGTCAAAAACGGCATGCGCACTACTCTTACGCCGTCAATGGTTTCTTGATCAGCTAAGCTTGAGTCATGCTTAAAGGTCAAAACGGTGACGTGTATTTTTTCGGGCAAGTCTGGCAAAACCCTTGAAGGATACATGGTAATACCTGACACATAAGGCAGGTAATAGGGAGAGAAAAAAAGAAGCTTCATGAAAGTTTTCGGTGATCAAGCGACGACTGCAAAGCTTGAAGCGCTTGCTTCAAAGTTAGATAACTAAAGGGATAGCGAATAAAACAGCGGTCGATAAGATTGGTAATCCAGTAGACCCGACAATGACTTAAATGCTTACTTGTAGAAACGTGTTCTACGATATCCCAATTATCCTCCATATAGATATCTAACTGCAGTTTCTCAATCATATGGGCTTTATACACATGAGGTTGCTGATTCCGTTTGTTGTAATACACTTCTTTAAAAAGTGCATCCCCGTTTACTTTCTGCAACCATTTGTCTAAATCATTTTTTAAGTAAGCAAACCGGGCGGTAATAAGATATGCTTCGATTTTTTCCTGAGCAACTAAATCACGAATAATATCAAGGCCGGGAGCGGTCATAAAACTGGAAAGGTGAAAGAGGCGAAAAATGGCTTGTTGCGCCTTAGTGTGAGGGTAAAAAAACTTGGTTTGTTTTTTGCGCAACATTCTTTTTTTGACAAACGCCACCAAGGGGCGCACCGTGCGCGTCGGGTTATATAACAGTACGCCATCTAAGTCGAAGCCAATTTTAAGCGGTGTAGGTGGGTTTGCTTTCATAGCGTGGCGCAGTTGTCCCTAACTGAATAAATAGTATGACCTTCGTTCTTGTTTTCATAGAGAGGCACAAATGATTGAGCAATGGCCGAAACCTGCACGTTGGTGTCGCCAATTTCACCGGCTCCGGCAGATATAATCACATAATCAATGTGGCGCTCTTGAAGCATTGAGCAACTCTCTGCAACCGATGTGGTCGGAGCAAATATTTCTCGACTGAATGCTTCCCGCTCCCCAATATCATACCCCATTGACCACGGAAAATAACTGTAACCAAAATAAAGCAGTCTGCCCGCCAATGACGCAGGATTATAGAACTTATGGCTCGATAAAAAGACTGCTCGCTTAGGGGTATGGACTTGAATCCAACTTTGCGCTTGAGAGTTGGGTGCGTCGGGCAAAGAGATGAGTCGGTCATTAATAATCGGAGCCAAGTCGATGAATCCCGACAGTGTCAAACCAAACACTAAAAGCGCGCTAGCCACAACTCCAACCAATCGTTTTTTGCCCAAACGAATTGCCAAGTCCGCCGCCACCATCGCCCAGAGAATTAAAGAGAAGTTAATTAATTTATGATTATTGATCATGTCAGCACTCATTTGAAACAGGTTAGCCACACCAAACAGGATGAGTGAGGAGAGCGTTAATGCTTTTATTGCTCGGCTAGACCGGAACAATGCTAAGGGGACAATGACCACATAGGCACCCACATTCCACAACCAATAGATAAGCCAATCCAGCAAACGCTCCCCCTGAGCCAAATAGCCGGGATGATAGGTGAGCATCTCTGCAAATGGCGTAACATGCTTATACAGCGGCAAGCTGGTAACACCCATAGCGGCTAGTAGAGGAATTAAAAAACGCAGTTGCCGGGGATGCAATACGCCCCAAACAAGATAGACTATGGCAGTCATGGGAATAATGGCCTTATGAATCAAAGGGCTTACTATACTCATGCCTAACAAAACAAGGATCCAGGCCACAGACTGGTGCCGGTTTTTCCGCGAAATCTTGTGCGCCACGATGGGCCAGAGCATTACCAGTACCAAAGCATAACTTAAGCCCAGGTGGCGTTGATTCGTGTAGATGTTTAAATTCCAAAAAGCACTGATGTGGTCGCCATTCCAGGGTCCAAAATTGACGAATTCTTTGAGTGTGGCAATTGAAGCAACGCTCTCCAGGCTCAGACCATTTTGACGAAAGTAATCGATAAAGGTGAGCGAACCGTTGCAGGCAAACAGCAACACAGCAATCAATCCAGCTATCCTCGTGCCAGTAGTATGCGAAGTGATGACATAGATCATCCACAGTAGCAGCGTCAAGCCAAAGACACTGGGCAGATTGACTGCCCAATCGATAGGCAAACCACTTTTTTCCAACATTCCTGCCATGAGATAAAAACCATAATGATACTGAATCGGTTCGTGTGCATAATGAGGGTATTGCGGCGGGAAATTAGCGCCCCGAGAAAATGAGCGAATCAAGGGCAAGTGTGCCCCGAAATCACTCCACAAACGGCTGGAAATTAAAAAGTTCCCCTTCTCATAGCCAAACGTCGAAATCATGAGATAGCTACTAAAAAAAACGATGAGAAAGCCAACTAACATATTGGGCAATGCTTTTTTAAGTCGGAGGGGCAATACGTTTGACATTGCTTGTTTCATGCGGATTAGGGGTGAATGGGTGAATTCATTTTTTTGGCGATATGTATTCCCGCTTCGACTGCAAAATTAGTTCCTCGATCCCAGGGGTACACATGTTGCATTGAGGACCAAAATAGTTTTCCCGGCCAGATTTCCTGCGGCGGTAACTGCTCGCTTTGATTAATCAAAGCGATGGGTTGGGCAAACGGAGTTTTGAATAACCACATCCGACTCAGGTTTTTTTCAAATTGGGGTGATAATTGAGACAAATAGGGAGTGTATTTTTTGAGAAGCTGCTTTGCATCCAGTTGATACATTTCACTCGTCGGCTCCAAATATTTACCCACATAGACAAGATGCTTGCCACCATAGTGCTTTGGGTCAACAAAATGAGTGTGCTCCACGACCGCTAATAGAGGCCAGGCTTCATTAATATTAAGCCAGTAGGTCTTATCGGAGAAAAAAGGTTTCTCTAACTCGAGGATTAACGTCGCCGCTCCTAGACCTTTGAGTTGTGTTAATTTTTTGAGAAAAGTTTGAGGCAGATCGGGCACTAGTTTCACTAAAACTGGCGAAGGTGCGGCTACGAGGACTTTGGAGCTCGACAGGTTTTTACTTTTGTTATTGAAAGCGTAGGCAATGTTGAGGTCTTTCCCTTTTTTCTGAATACTTTTAACTGTAGCACTAAAGATAACCTCCACTCCTGCCTGCTGTAACACGTCAACCATTGCTTCGGCTAAGGCCAGAAAACCCCCTTTGAAATATCCAAGTTGCTTGGTTCTGGCTTGAATCCGAGCCCAAAACCAGGCCGCATTAACCTGGTCAGAATAATCACCGAATTTACCCATAAAGAGCGGTTGCCAGATTTTTTGCCACGCTTCTTGACCTGCGTTTCGCCGCAACCATTCCTGAGCTGTTACTTTCTCCAGATTCTGCCACTGTGGATTAAAGCGTAAATAAGCCAAACTAGCAGCTAAGCGTAATCTGCTTGGCACTGACAAAATCGGCAACTGCAAAAGGCTTAAGGGTGAGTCTAATTGATAGCGTTTCTCTTGATACAACACCATGGACTTGGTTTCCGACATAGTCACGAGCGACTCTAATCCCATGTCTGCCACCAAACCCAACATGGCTTTGTCTGACGCAAAAATGTGATGGTAATGATACTCAAGCGGCCATTCCCAACCATCGGCTTTGAATCCTGCCGCCAATCCACCCGGTTGATGACTGTATTCAAGCAACGTTACTTTGTGTCCAGCCTTGCTCAATTGCCAGGCCGCTGCAATGCCGGTAAAGCCAGCACCAATAACAACGATATCCATAGACTCTCTATTTCTAACCTTGTTTTAGTGTATATGAAGTGTTTGACGCTTCATTGACAGATATAAGCGGAAAGCCTCATATAATGCTCGTGCTATGACCTTAGGATTATTGCCGGATGGCTGACCATATCTTCGAGGTAAATGCTTAACCGGAAGTTGCGCAACCTCAACATGCTTCTTTTTTAAGCGGTACAGAATTTCGGCACTAATCATGGCACCAGTAGATTGCAAGGGTAGTGATTGGATAAGCTCTCTCTTGACTAACTTAAAGGCACAATCAATATCTTTGACATGCACTCGAAACAACACATCAATAAAAAACTTGAACATGCGCGCATTCAGAGCACGCAACGAACCCTCAGCACGATTCGTGCGATAGCCAATCACGACTTGGTAGTTTTGGGCAAGCGGCACAAATTCTTTGAGCTGGTTGAGGTCAAACTGCCCATCGCCATCGGTAAAAAAGACCCAGTCGCACCGGGCATGTGCCAAGCCACTGCGCAACGACATGCCATACCCCAGATTTCGCTTATGCTCTACTAACCGAACCTGGGGATCGCTTTTTGCCACAGCTTTGACTACCGCGGCAGTAGCATCCTGGCTGCCATCATTCACCACGATAATTTCGTGGTGGTGAGCCACTTGAGGAGCAAGCACTTGGGCTTGAGAAATAAGCGCACCAATATTTTTTTCTTCGTTATAACAAGGGAAAAAAATGGACAAACTCGGTAAAAGAGCGGCTGATTTCATCAGTGTAGTCTAGCATAATTGGCGATCACCAAAACGGTCAGCACTCCCGCCGCCATAGCCAGCACACCTAACATAGCCATAAGTATGGGACTCATCGTTTCGCTGCTTTGTGATGAAGTCGGGGGCAAGGCAGGTGACGTTTTTTGAGGCTTGAGGAGAGGTTTGTGCGCCAGCGGGCTTTCTTCGATCTGGGCTAGCATCTCGGGAGAAATAGGGGCAGAAGATAGGTGGTTGGTCATAACAGAACTAGAGCTACTACGACTTCAGGGCTAGCTGGGCGCATGGTAACGCAAACAACTTATAAAACAAGTAAGCCGACCAAGCCTGCTAAAAGGATGATGGTGCCCATACTTAAAAGCACTAGGGTAGGCATGTCGGATCCTGCTTGAGGTAAAGTTGGCACAGTGGGTGATGGGTTAAGGCCACAGGTGCAATCGGTTTCAGCAGAACACGAAGCATTGCGGCACATGCCTCCTTGACAGACGTTGGTGCCGGAACAATCTTCGTCATTCGTGCAACTGCCGTTACAGGCAACCAGAGTACTGGCAGGAGTTGTTGGCCGCGGAGTAGATGTGAGGGCACTAGTGGGTCCATTGGTGGGCGAAGGTGTCGATGTGGCCACGGGTGTTAAAGACGGGGTGACGCTCACTTGTCCGGTTGGACTGGGCGTTGGACTTACATCAGGACATAAGCAATCAACGTCGCTCGTGCAAGTTGGATTGCGGCACACTCCCGTTGTTTGACCTGGGGCAATCAAGCAGGACATGCCTGTTTCGCAATCTGCGTCCTCATTACACCAAGCATCACAACTGCTTTTGGCAACGTCAAAACTAGCAGTGCACACTAATTGAGGTGTCGGAGTTGGCGATGGATTCTCAACTGCCTTGGGAATGCTTTGGGGCGCGTTGGGGGTGATAGGCACGGTGGCCACTTGACGCAGCTTCCAGGCAGTGGCAATGGCCACCACACTCAAAACTAAGGTCATAGCAGTGATTAACACGATTAAGATGGCTTTTTTGCGATCTGTTGGCATATAGGTTACCTTGCTATCCCCCAAGTAGTGCAGGTAGTGGCTGCAGCATCTTCACAAGCTCGACATTCAACTTTGTAAGCACCACTACTGGTCAGAGTCAGTTTGGCGGTGTTGGGATTGGCAGCCTCGGGAGTCAAAGACACATAGGTGCCGCTAGCGATCGCGTATCTAAATTCATATTTGGCTACCGGGGCAGGTGCCGCAGCACACGTAAACGTCACCACGTCCCCCAGTTTGGGCGCAGCCGGCGTTTTAGTGAGGCTCGTACAAGCCAGGGTTTCGGGGGTTGGGGCTGGCGCACAGGTTTGGGATGAGGGATTACTAGCCAGGCGGCACTGTCCCTCAAACCAGTCGCCATCATGCGTATATACTTTGCCCCCGCGCACAAAACTTTGCACTTCACTCGTTTGCTCGGATATGCCACTCGCACAGGTTATATCTCCTTGCCCCACTCCATCAAACTGGGTCGTCACTTCTTCCCAGGCAGACCAGCCATCACGACTATCCCTGCGATAGACTTTGCCGCCTTTCACCAAAAACTGAGCCTCGTATAATCCATCCTTCAGATACACATTGAACCCGTTTATCTGACCAGAACCGACCTCATCAACGTTACTGGTCACTTCTTCCCAAGCAGTTTGCCAGGCATTCCCCTCAACTTTCCGGTACCAAATTTTTCCCTCTCTCACTATATGCTGCTGTGTGTGACCATCTTGACCAATAAAACTGGAAAAACTGGTTACAACCCCTGTTCCGGCACTACTGACGTTAGCAGTGACGTCTGACCAGTTTGTCCAGGTATTATTAGTAAACGATCGGGACCAGATTTTTCCGCCACGCACTAGATGCTGGTCCTTAGTAGGATTGTTACTGGAATTGAAACAAGCAATCGTTCCGGCACCCACTGCCGAATATGAGGTGGTAGTTTCTGACCAATCAGCGGTAACTTGGTTTCTAACACACGCGTAGGTACTATTCATTGAGGTGCAACGGTCGTTGGATGAGCAGGTAGTATTGCAGGCGTTTTGACACCCCATCACCCGGACAAAGCCAGCACCCACGACTAAGTCTGTGGCACAGGCAGCATTGTCAAAATCCACCACACCCATGTCAATCTGATAGAGGCCGCATTCGTTATTGTTAGGCGTCCACAAACCGGTTAAGGTTTTGGTTTCATTCGCTCCTAAACTGAAATTCATATTGCCGCTATTAAAGACCGTTTCCTGCACGTCACCGTTATTGCGATGATTTACTTCTAAGGTTGCTTCGTCTAAAGGTGACTGCGCATTGACCGCTGTGCCTCGGGGGGATTCAGTTACTTTTTGAGCAAAAAAGTGATATTGATCGTTTAAGGGAGTGGAGGTTGTGTTAGTTACTTGAACCGAAAAACTTACGCCTTCATTTTTGGACACATCATAATATTTGGTGGCGTCACTCACCGTTGCGCTGGCCGGTCGGTAGTTGAATAAACCTGATTGATTAGCCGAACTTTGCCCGGGTGGCACGGCAATTCCTTTGGGACTGACGCAGGCATTTTGTCCGACAAACCCTGCTTTTGATCGGTTATCAGTTGAGTCACCTTTATAGAGCTTGTAGCTCAATAATCCACCTCCAGCTGCTCCTATCACTACTAATAACGTTAATAAACCCACAATCCACGGTTTCTTGCTACTTTTAGTTTTAGCTGGCGAGTCTTTAAGTAGTTTTTTTGCTTTTTCTTCAAGTTCCTGTTGGCTTAACGCAGTAGCTTCTCGAGGTTTTAACGTACTTGCCACTGGCGGGTTACTTTCTAGTGGTATACCCGAGTTTGGCGACGGCATTGGTGTAAAAGCAGGTTTGGGCGTCTCCATAACTTTAGACGCTGGCATGATGTCATGTTCGGTGAGGCTAGGAGGTTTACTTTGGGGTGCGTCTACCGGAATATGATTTTCAGTTACTTTGGGCATTGCTAGACCAACGTTAGGCTTTGTTTGTGTGAGTGCGTCGAGGGGGTTAATCACAGGCTTTTGAGCCAGCGGATTAGTCGCTGCTGATACTGCACCAAGACCCAAGGGAGCAGTAGTGCCGACAGGAGTTAGCTTATGTGTCGCTGGCTCAGGCTGACTGGTAATCAACGAGTCGAGTGGATTATGAGTCGTGCCGGCACTCGGTTGGGCTTCGGCAGGATCGGGCATGGGCATAGGGGCGGGAGTTGACTGAGGCGTATTCGCTACAGCATTCGAGGGGGCGAAAGGTGAGGCACTTGATGAGTGTGGCAAAGAAGATCTAGGCGAACCAGCAGGCGTGCTCGTCTGTACTGCATCTGAGATAAGCTCATCCAATGGGTTATGAGGCGAGTTCACCGGCGAAGCAGGCTGCGAAGAACTCCCGACAGCTGGCTCAGGAATAGGCGGCAGGGAAGACAACCCAGGTGTGTTAGGAGCAGCATTAACACCTTGAGCCGGTTGCTCAGCAACCGGATTGGGTGAAGTTTGGACTAGTTCATCAAGTGGATTATTTGCCATTGATACCTATGGGCTACGCTACACAAGAGTAATTCTCTGCAAAAAATAGCAGACATATCCATGGTAAAGTCTTGACGCTAAGAATGTCAATAAACACATCTTGGGTATTCAAAACAGCTTGTCCCAGGTTTGCAGGAAAGGATGCAGACTATGGACATGTATACACTCAAGCAGGTGCCCTCCGAAGCACAGATTCGGAAGTTTCTTAAGAAAACCATATACGGGAGTAATGTGTATTGTCCTTGGTGTAGATCTAGAAAAGTGAGAAGTGAGAGCAATCGCTACAAATGTCGTTCATGTCGATCACGATTCTCTTTAACATCTCACACTTGGCTTAATAACTTGAAGTTACCGCTTGAGACATGGTGGATGGTTTTATGGTGTTGGACAACACAGATTCCCGTAAAGCAAACCATGTCGTTAACGAGTCTGTCTGAAGTAACCATTAGACACTGGTTTGAAGCCTTCAGAACTAATCTCCCTGAAGAAGAAACCATTTTGGATCACCTTGTCCAATTAGATGAAGCCTACTTTGGGGGGAAGCACAAACCAACGACCTTATTCATGGCTAAACAAGTCAGTTCCTTAGGTGAAAGAAAACTCGCCTACCAACTTATACAAGGTAACTATCCGAAGAGAGAACATGCTTGGTGGTTTGTCCAAGAACATATTAAGCCATATGCAGCATTATTCACCGACGGTGCTGGTATTTACCATAAGATAGATGATTGGTGGCCGGTGTATCACACCATGGATATTCATAAGAAGTTTGAGTTTGAACAAACATCAGAAATTGAAGGGATGTTTGGGTGCTTACGAACATTCATTAGAAGGATGTATCATCACGCTACTATGGACAAGCTACCTTCCATTGTGGGTGAATTCTGTTACCGATTTTCACACCCAGAAATGTTTGAAAATCCGCGATACTACATACAAAAATCAGTTAGACTTGGGACAAGTCGTTAAGAATACCCCACATCTTAAAGAAATCTTGGAAAGAAACGAGGCCACTTCCGGCTTTAAGCAATCATGCCGTCTTGACTACCGATAAAATCCGTTTCATAAAACCACCGCTCTAACCACAATCTCAGTGGCTGCAATATTCCCATCCGCTCTACTACATGAAAGGTATAGGTAATATCCTCGATCAGCGGTTTTCCTTCAAGTAACACGCGTAGAGACATCGTCGAGGTGCCTACTTCTTGGGGAGCAGTTAGTTCAAACCACAGTTTAGTTGCATCCCCAGGTTCAATTGTGGCAATTTCACTTATGCTACTCACTAAGCCATCACGGTCACTTATTTCGAGTCTAAAGTTATTGGCATCCCAAATCGATTGACCGGCGTTGCGCAACCGAAATCCAACCCGATAGTGTGAATTACTAGCCAATGTTTCTGGCAAAAAACTATCGATGATCTCGGCTTTATCGTCTTTTTGAGGAGCGCCTTTAATTTTTTCAATACCCTGATAGGCTGTGAAGTGAGCCAGCGGAGTGTCCCCTCTCATCCAGCTAAAATGCTCAAAAGGCAGAGCGTTATAGCGCAAAATAAACGGTGTGACAGCTACAATATGGGGATCTGACCAAGCATTTTCCACCGCCTGCCTTAAATATTCTCCAATTAACTCGGGCTCTACACCTTCCTGGGTTGTTTCATTATGTATCCAGCCGGTTTCGGTGATAAACAGGGGTATAGTTGGACTCATACCATAATCCGAGAGCAGATTTCTCTCCCAAACATAGCCCCAAATTGAATTCCTGCCTTTGCTTGTTGGCGGACTGGAAAAATTGGGATTGGGGTAGGCATGCACCGTCCAGCCATCAAATTGAGTGAAGTATTCGGGATTGGATTTGTAAACCGCGGCATAAAACGCTTCTGGATTAAGGCTTGAGGCATTTGAATCAGCTGAGATATCAACTCCGGCCGGCAACACAAAAAAATCATCCGACGTTTCTTTAAGGGCATCTCGATATGTTTTGGAAATTTGAGCATAATTCACCGGGTCGATTGAACCTCCCCATTCTTTGGCATGATTCGGTTCATTAAAGAGGATCACGTAACGATTTTTTATCACCCAATTGAGGGCGTTGAGAAATTCTGCCCACCTGAGCGCATCTTCAGGCAGTGGCCGCACCCAAATTGCGCCCTCTGACCGCGTAGCAATCCTAACGATAGGAATAAGTTTTTTGCGACGCAATTCATCAAAAAAATACTGCCACTGCTCCGCATTCCGCTGATCTTCACGAATGACCACGGTGACATAGCCCCACTCGCCACCACTGCTATTGACCAATGCAGTGGCAGAAGGGATGTCGGAGACATCACTAATATGAATACCAATTTTATTATTTGGCGCTTCAAGCGGATCAACAAGTGCCCAAGTTTTTCTCGGTAAGGATAGAGGTAACCCGCTCAATAGAAAGAGAGTAATAACAATTGATGGTATATATTTTACGTGTGTCATACTATTCATGCAGTGGCAGCCTAGCAAAATCTCGAGAGAGTAGCAAGTTTTTTTAGTGGTCTCTGCTGATGAGGATTAAGCACACATGATTAAGATTCTGCAATTTGCAGTGATATGTATTAATCTGGTGATTTTCGTTGTAACGTTTCCGATTATCATTTTGGCAACTAATTCCTTCCTCTCGCTGCAATATGCACTCTTGCCAGGAAGCGTTGATCAAAAAATAAAGGCTCAAGAGTCATTAGCTGCACTGACATCGTTTAACAATTATACGACTGCAAATAATCTGTTTACTTCAATCAACCAAACTAAGAAAACGCTTCCTCTCTATACTCCGTCAGAGGTCGACCATTTAGTCGATGTAAAAAAACGCTTTGATGTGGTGCGCTTAGCCGCCATTGTTTCGTTGGTTGTATTGCTGTTTCAGGCTTGCACATTGAAGCCCAGGGAATTCACCCAATTCACCTACAAAGCGTGCCAGCTGGGCTTACTCATGGTTAGTGCGGCGGGGGTGCTACTACTCATCTCCTGGAACTGGCTTTTTACTGCGTTCCATGAACTTCTCTTCCCGGCAGGCAATTGGAGTTTTCCCCCAAACAGCGGGCTTATACAGTTGTTTCCGGCAATTTTCTGGTTCCGCTTTGGCTTTTCATGGATAAGCATGGTTTTGTGTATGTTACTAACTACAACTTTAATTAGTAGAATCATTATCAATCGAACTTCGTCCAATTAAAGAATTTGGTCTATTTTGGCGGCGAGAATAAAATCGTTTTGATGCAAGCCGCCAATTTTATGTGTGT
>CAZVUJ010000002.1:0-12519 GCA_964630135.1 uncultured Pseudomonadales bacterium
CTATTTACTACTAATAGGGGATTCGTTCTGACTTTATTAGGGGATTCAAAGTACTCAATAATATCAAAATTAGGTGATTTTGTGTTATTGGAACGAGAGAGAGATCCATCCGCTAAGAAAGTGTATTGAGCCCAATTGTTTTTATTAGAATCGGTATGAATACTAAAAACAGCTCTGCCTGAGTTCCAACTTGTTGTGACTGAATTAATACGGTCACCTCCGAAGTCAGCTTTCGTTAGCTTCTTGCCAGGAGGATTAGACGTATGCAGGATGATTTCAATCTCATCTACATCGGTCACTACAGCCGTATACGTTTTGGTCGAATCCGTCCACACATGTTTCCCTGCAGCTCGAGGACGCAAGTCCGGCAAGCTAAAAACTATATAAAATCCCTTCCAATTCTTGGCTATTACTACATTTCCCTGGATTACATACGCTTCTTTGCCGTCGATCTGAGCTCCAACTAGTTTTCGTGTTTCTAAATCAATCACAAACAAACGCCTATTGTCAGTAACTATGCTTTCGTCTCTGGCCACAAACAGAAGGTAATTGCCATCTGGAGAAAATTGCAGCTGTGAGTACGAATTGGTTGATCCCGTCTGTCCAGCAAGATCAGCCAACTTCAACTCTACATCGTTTTGAAGATCAATTATGCTATCAGGCGTTCCGAGGCGTAGTTCTTGAGCTATATATCTTTTATTAACACTCGTTATCACCTCATCAGGGCTAGCATTAATTATTCCTTGCGAGGGTTTTGGACTAACTAGTTGGTCGCCTTCCAGTTTCCAAACATTAACCGTATCACTAGACCCGTATCTTAGAGTAACTTTGTAATACCCATTAACTAAAGGTTCAATCGCTACGACATGGTTCCCAATCTCCCCTCCTCCAATTCTTTGTATTTTCCCATCACTGCGCACCACATATTCTTGACGCATTGCTGGGGACGGTGGTGACAAACCACTAGGTGCCTGGGCACGCAGTTCTGCTGGTGGATGTTGCAAATACTGACTTACGGGGCCGGCATCTAGCTCAGTCGTTGCTACCTCACCCCGACGATCACTCAAATCTGCCGTTTGCAGATGCGTTTCCATTTGTTTGTAGGTGGTTGGGACTTCTTCAGCGGTGGCGGTCAACAAAGCTTGACGAGTTTCGGCCCACTCGAGTTCCTCGCTCTCGGTCAAGGCTCGTTGTTCAACTACCCTTGAAAGTTCCACTAACCGTTCAAAGCCCTTAACTGAGGGCACAACCACATATTCGTCGCTTTTGATGACTGGCACCAACTCATCCAACCCCTTTTCACTCCAATCATCAATAGAGGCTCCCAGCACTTGCAACGACTCGGGCCGATAGGGCATCACCACTACTCGCTTGCCCCCACCAACGGTTAAGCCAGCTCCTACTACTTGGCCGCCCATGGCAGTTAAACTAGCAACGTTATGCCAGTCAAATAAGCGAGGATTCAGGTAGAGTGGTTGTTTGCCTTCCGCCAAGCTCAAGTGCTGGTACTCTTTCGCATGGGGCAGCAACACATAAGAATTAAATTCTGTCGGATTGGTCTTCTCCCACACAGCTAAGAACTTTCTCACCTCAACCTTAACCTCTCTTTCCAGTTGTTCTACCATCCGCTTGTCATTATCTTGAGCTAAAAGCGATACGGCAGTCATCAGGGTATTCACATACTTTAGTCGCTTTTGGGGACTCAAATCTGTGCGTGGACTTTCGAGAGTCTTCCTTGCTAAAGAATGAATTACTCGGGCAAAATTGCGGTCAATAATAACCGTTTTCCATGATTTATTGGTGGAGATATTACGCCCACCCTCTATATGGATCCCTGTTCGATAGACCGCATCTGCATGGATGTCCTCAGGCATGGGGATGGTTTTAATCCCCCTGCCTTGCCGGCTGATAGTCACACCGGCTAAAGTCTCATCGGTAATTAAATGGGCTTGAGTTAATTCGGCTTCCGATTGAGCATCGGTTAGTTGGACCGACTCTTTACTCCCCTCATTCGGTACCATCATGTACGCCAACTGGGAAAGTGTCATACCTCGACCATTGTCTTCTACCCAGATCTCCTGTGGTCGCAGTTTAATATGGACTTCACCCAAATGCTGTCTTTCTGCCAAGGTTCGGCCCACAATAACTCTTTTGGTTTCAAAACCATTCACTTTTTTCGCGGGCTCATCTTCATAGTGAATGTAGACATCAGCATCAATGCTATAGGGATACTGCTTCCAGGCTTCCGCTCGCAGTTGTTCGAGAGTGACCTTGCGATCAGCAACAATCTCTGAATCGCTGCGAGGGAAAGGCACGGCTGTCTTAATACCCACGATCACACCATGGCCATCTCGCTTAGCTACCGACTCGGGGAATTGGCTGGCAGTGATGCTGCGAATCTGGATAAAGTAACTGCCAACTTGATCCATAGCCACGATAAGTTGACGATATTCTCCATCACGAACTACATAGGCCTCGAACCGATCCTCACCCGTTGGCCGCAAGGCTGCCAACATTTGTTTAACCCCTAAACCAAACTGACCAATCTCAAACCCCATAGCATCCAGCGAGTTGGCCACAGCTTCATAGAGCCCTTGGAGTTCTGGCGTATCGTTTTGGCTGGAGATGACTTTTTCTTTAACCCGAGGATCGGTGTAGGCGTCACCCAGAATCAGGTCAATTACTTCTGGCTGCAAACCGCCATTGGGTTGAGAAACCAGTGCGGCGATAATAGCTGTGCGGGCTGCTTCTCCCTGAAGTTGTTGATCTAAACCTAAACTGTGCAAGACTATAGTTAACTTTGATTGACTTTCAATGCCTTGAGTTGTTGCCGCCTCGTCAACCCAGGTACCACCAGGAATCAATAATCCCAATGCCTCGACGACGTGGGAATAGTCAGTCATCAGTACTTTGTGCCCTTCAAAGTTAAACGTGGCTGAGCTGGCTGGAGTTTTTTTATTGCGCCAGGCTATGATGGTGGTACTCGGGTCATATAAAGCGTTTCGAAGCCTCACTGTTTCGCCTTGACCAAGGGCTAGGTGCTGATCCTGAGCTAACTCATCAAGTGCCTCGTGAACTTCTTGTGCCTGTCCTTGAGCTCGAGTCTCAACCCAAGCACCATGCTCAACTGCTGCAGCAAACTCTTGTAAAGCTGCCTGTAGTTCTGGCTCAGT
Organism: uncultured Pseudomonadales bacterium; assembly: GCA_964630135.1. GTDB lineage: Bacteria > Patescibacteriota > Microgenomatia > UBA1400 > RBG-16-45-19 > CAYYKL01. The sequence goes on from CAZVUJ010000002.1 coordinate 3,174, forward strand.
TTCAATTCCTAGTCTTTCTTGGAGTGTGACAATAAAGTCTGGTTGCTGAGTTTTGATTACTTGGAGCAGTTCGACTATGGCCAGACTATTGGCTCGCTGCACTCGCCCCAACACGCTTTGGTCTACCCTGTCTGTGTTGTTAATGCCAAACCATCGCTGTATAAATCCAGGTAAGCTGTTTTTCAATCTTTGTCCCATCCTTTGAAGGACCCCTACTCTTCCACCATCACCAGCTGGTTGTTCAGGAGCAGAGGTTGGCAATGGTTGCAATTCCTCCAAGGTGCCAACTTCTTTTTGGTCGGCCCATTCAGCATACGTACGCAACAATTCGCCTTGCTTGTTATAAATCGGCACATAAAAAGTAAAGTTTTTCAGTGCTTCGATTACCCGTGACAATTGTGATTCCTCTTGCACTATTACTGCCCTGATGGCTGGCGCTGGGACTCCCCCTATTTCAGAATAGTTGGTGAAAATATATTTTTCATCAAGAACAAACCATATAGCATCGTCTAGACTTCGATGTGTAACCGGTATCTGTAGCGACTCCATAATCTCAGTAAAGCTGTCGGATTTTTCATCTTTGTTGTGTTTCAAATAGTAAAACTCATATCCAAAGCGAGAATCACCATAAAAGTCACCTGCTAAAATACCTGAAGATCTGTCTCCATTCAAAAAGGTTTCTAAAGAAAGAGTGTGAAAAGCATCACCTATCCGAACTATGTCGTCATTACCTGCTGCAATTGCTTGATTTCGCTGACTTGCTTCTTGAACAAGAGATGGATTTTTGCTTTGTGAATCAATCACTGCTACTCGCTCAATCAGATCAGATAAAATATGATTTACTCCCCGAATAAAAGGCACTTTAAACTTTGGTCTGTCAAATTTTTCTTGCACACGAAAATATAGATTTTTATAATAGCCCTCAACACCGTAATAAGGAACAAAAGAATCACTAGTGAACTTCGAGGCGATTCTTTCCAAACCAGGCTTGTACTGCGTTAATTCAACAGGAAGCTCGGCAGATTTTTGATAGAAGACTTTATCCAGGTATTTCATTAAACGAGAATCATAAAGACCTTTCCATGATGAATAGATTGCATGTTCTGTTTCAAAAACAACATCAATAAATAACAACGTAAGACTCTCATACTCACCCACCTCTAGTTTTTCTAATGATCTAATAATTTGTTCATAAAAGTCGGCCCAGGTCAAAATAGGAATCATTCGGCCTACTAACAACCATAATTGTTTGATAAAGGTAAAAGCATTACCAGTAAACAGAGGTTCTAGCTCTCCATTTATATAGGCTGGTTTGACTCTCCGATTGACTGCATTCACACCAGGCTTCGGTAGTAGTCTAACTGGTGAATTTTGATCTACAGGTTGATTTTTACGACTGCTTATATTGCTGACTAAAGACACAAGTATAGGAGAGACTAATTCCATAGCCGCAAATCGACTTATACTATTATTGTGAACGAAACTAAACCGAAATACATGGTGATTGAACTTGTTTATAAAAGGCGCGAGACCTACAAGATTTGAGGTAAGCATCCTCTGAAGAGAAGGAAGGTTTGAAGTAAAGAATGACTGAAGCGGTTTGGCGTGCGCTTGCGCATATTGTGGTAAAAGCAGTAGGTCATACACTTTGTCCAAACTCTCCCGAATCCATTCCCGACTAGTGACAAGATATGGCTGAAGCATGACTTCCAGGGATGTCTTCCAGAGGGAAAGCATTTGGGGAGAAATAAGGGTAAACAGTGGTTGGAGCAAGCCCACGGGAAGCGACTGACTAACAAACCCCGCTAAAGCCATGGCCGGACTGAATCCGCCCACTGCCACTGTTTGCCGTCCTGAAATAAAAAGTTGGTCCAAATATGAGGGATGAATAATTTCAAGCAATCGCTCCTCTACTTCTGCTAGATGTTGCGTATTCCTTTGTGAAAACCTGAGTAATCCATTTCGTTGTTCAAATGAACTTCTAAAAGTCGCGTATGATCCTCCATCGGACAGAAGATAATATTTAAGCAACTCAAGCATCTCGATCGGATCAACCTCAAGGCTCACGCTCAGATTGTAGACATCTTGAGCCACTTCTTCTGGTGATTTTAGTGCTTTATTTCCAATAAATTCACCCAATATATCCTGATTGATAATCCCTAATATGATCCGTTGTTTGACGAGAGGAAGCTCAGTGTTCTTCACTACTGCAGGGGCAATGCCCATGGTTTTCTGGTGTTGTGTGCCGTTTCCAGACAGACCTTTACCAATATCGTGCAGAGCAAGCAACAATAAGAATTCCTCTTGAGAGAGCAAGGAACTCTCAAAACTGGGGGCAATTCTTTGAGTGAAATTCTCGATTACGTTTTTCGTGTGTTGACCGACACTGCCATGATCTGTCCCTGAGTGCAACGAATAGAGATGTTTCAAGTATTCTTGTTGTGAAAGTGTTTCGATTATTTCATTAGCGCTCTGACGTATGAAAGCCTGCCTTAGAGCATACATATCAATTTGATTACGCTTAAATGCTTGCTCATCCACCAATACATCACCCCGTTCGTTGCGCATGGGCACATATGTTCCAACCATTGCAGAATAGAAAGATAATCGAGCAAGATCTTCTGATGTTGTAGAGTTACTCACCACAATTCCCTGAGTTGTAAGCCGGGCTAATTCCTCATTCGAATCCGCAAGTCCACCAAACAAGGAGTGATTAATAAACTCTAACCTCAGCTGATCATAATCTTGCGGACTGAAGATAATCTTCCCATCCAAATCCACAACCGGAATATAAAAACCATTTTTTGCGATAGCAATATAGAGTTGCTCAAGAGCAGCTTCATTATTCACAGGCACATTTGTATCGACAATAAACGCGTCAATTTCGCTTGAAGCGACGGCAGTTCGAATACCAATATGGTAACTGCCTAGATACTGCCCAAATAGTTCCGGCTTATCGATGACTTCAATAGCTTTCTCTGATACATCAGACTGATTAAATTGTTGTCGATTTCTTATCAAGAGGAAGATCTTAGTGCGAGAGAAGCTCTGTGCTCCAGAGTTCTGAATTGCTTCAGCAAAAGACAGTGCCGTATGTTGGTCGGATATCCTGGCAAAATCTGTGTCGAAGGGGGTATTATCAGAATCTCCACTTACTCCTAAAAATTCTTTACTCCTAATCCCTCCCTGGAGAAGAGAATAGACAATTGAGCCATCTAAATAAGCATTGTCCTTGAATGAAATTTCTTTGAGAAGATCCCCTTCAACTAAAGTAAGTGCTCTATTATTCAATCCAGCAACTCTCTCGCGATTGCGCGCATCCGCGCTTCTCCTGGCTGTCCCAAACCCTGCCAGAATCTCCTCCAGAGAGGCATAGCCGGTATTCCTTAGAAACATTCGTTCAAGTTGCTGCTTTAAAGATATTCCAGGTCTTACGCCGAAATCCTGATAAAGAACCTCAACCGACGTTTTCAGTTGCTCGTCAGTAAATTGCCGCACCATTTCATCGGTAATGAATTGAGATGGCGTCTGATATGAAGCCCGCCCTATACTATTAAGTTTAAGTACTATGGATTTCAATTGGCTCAATTGCAAAGCAGTGAGAGGTTCATTATTTCTATAGGCTTCTATAACTGGCAATCCCGGAAGAAGTACTTGTAAATATTCTTCAAGTTCGTAATTTCCTGAACCGACCATTGCCCGTAATAAGTCCTTATACATTAAGGCGCGCCGGTATAGGTCATGTTTATTTTGTTTTAGTACTTTACTTGCAACATATGAATGTAGAACCTTTCCGTTGACTAAGTCATTTATTCTCTGTTTTGAATAGAGAATATTGAAAATGCGCATCAACTTTCCTACCTCAGGTAAATGATTCTTTATCAAAATATCCTCAATCTCTATCAGATTTCTTCTGGGATTCGGTACTTTGATGAGCTCTTTTAGTAAACGAGCTCCCAAAGCTCTCACAGCGGGAGAGGGTGAAGATAAAATTCTGCCGTACGTTTCTATCACTTCGCTGGAATCCTGAAATGAACCTGTATTTCTGAGCACATCGATATTGGCAACGATAAATTGAGCATCTGCTTCGTAGAAATCATCATGGTATAACTCAACGAAAATTGCTAAGTCCGACGCCTGCAGCTGGTCTTGTTTCAGGAAATACGATACCAAAGAAGAAAATTCATCATCCTTAAGCCGCTTTTCTCGCGCCTTTTGAGCCGCGTTGCGCACATCCTCTATAGTTGCCCCTTTTTCCAAGACCAAATCAATCAATTTAGTTAAAACGATACTTCCTTGTGACTGCCTTACGTTGAAGTGTTCAAGAGGCACATGAGCTGTAATCAAATGCGCTACGGTTTCTCTCAGGAGTCGCCGCAGTGCATCACCATCAAGGTATTCACTACCCAATACTTCATTCATAGTTTCTGCAAAACCATGTGCAGATTCTTCAGTCGAAAGTGCGAATATAATTGTGCGTGTGAGCATTTGCAGTTGACCCTCGCTCAATTTAATGTGATTTGAGTTTCTCAAGTGTGCGAAAAGATCAAGGAAAGTGCGCCACTCGTTAGCTTTATCTGACGTGAATAAGTGCATATTATTCATAACCATTCGAAAATCAAGCTTTTCATTGTCAGAAAAAGTCGCGAACGTGCTTATCACATCTTTAATTTGAGCAAAGCGCCATTCACTTTGCAAATAATTTTCGGACGTTATAAGCACGAAGTACTCAGCGTTATCGCCTAATGCATCCGAAAACATAAGTCTGCTTGTACGAACAAGACGCTTCAATTCCTCAAGCCTATTCGGCAATTGCTGCATCGTATCCTTGGTGTGCCTGTCGATTTGAAATGTTTGAAGGAACTGCAACATCACTGAAGGTTTTTCTAAAACCCTTAATACCTCTAAAAAACTAATGATAAAATCAGGTCTAAAATTCACTACATGCTGTATTGATTCGATTACTTCTTTGAAATCATCACTAGTGCTTCTTTTCAATAAAAAGCGTATGTCCAGCACTTGACCCAGATTTTCTACGGTTGAATTGGTTAATCGTGCGGCTCTAAGTAAAATATTAAAACTATTAACAATAATAGAAGCATTATAATCGAGCTTATAAAACCAATACGCATATTGAAGTAGCTGTTCAACATAGCTCTCATCAAGAAGGTAATCTGCAACTATGAACATTTCCATAATCACCCCGGCCATTATTGGATTTTCCAGCGCGATTCTAGATAACCTCATATTCAGATTAAATAACTGAGGATGCTGTTCATGCATTTCTTTCAACTTAATAGCATGCTCAACTGCGGATTGCATAGGTATGGCGTTTTGTGTAAGATTTTTTACTAACTCAAGTGCGTCACCGTAGTAATAAAATGAATCGGTGCCATGAATCTCGTACACTCTTGAAAATAAGGTGCGAATAGCATCGCTATCAATATAAGACATTTCAACAAGCATTGAGGACAAATATCCCATATCCGGCGCAATCACTTCCAAAACGCCGTGATTATAGGTATGTAAATCAAAGATGAGGGCAACTAATTCCAAGTACTGTGGATGCTGCTTGTACTCTTGAATTGATTCGAAGGCCTCGGAAACAAATGGATCAGAAAGTTTGACAAGGTTATCGACAAGAAATCGTTCTAATGCAGCGGCATCTTCTGGGGTGGTTTGAGTCATTACTGTCTGGTTTAGAGATAGTGCTTTAGATAATAATTCATTTCCTTGCGTGGTTGCTAAGCGATAGAGCATTTGAGTTTGAGATCCCTCGAATAATTCTGAATGATCTTTATGAGCTGAAAGTGTATCGATAAGAGTTGCTAAGTTTTCGCAAAAATCAGAATCACCAAGATGCTCAATAAGCTCAGGATGAAGTAATGAAAACGTGATATTCGGATGAGCTTGTGCTTGATTAGCGAGCCATTCTAGCTCAGACACTCTCTGCCGCAAAAGTGGATTTTCCAAATACACTGAAAGTTGGTTACCGGTTATTTTTGGATTGAGTTGCGTAACTAAGTACGCAGCATGAACTGTCTGCGCTAAATTTTGCGGAGTAGTATTTTGAATGCTGCCAGTCAATTTTGAAGAAGATACCTGACCATAGCTGCTGGGGTCCGTCATCCATGCAAAATGTTGAAATACGACTGAAGCTTCTTGAAGCGTTTGGCTTCGATTGGGGGTTCTCAAGAGTTGAAAAAGCATCACGATTCTACGGTCTATGGGTTCATTTATTAGTTTCAGAAAGTGATTAATTTGTAGTAGTGAGCTAGGTGCACTTTGTTGTCGAAGATTAAGAGAGCGCTCAATAGTTTGACCGCGCTGTATACCGCCAAATCTCTGATGTGCCCAAGAATATGCAACAGTTAAACCTACAGCAGCTGCAACCACTGCCATTGGAATAACTGTCGGCCAAGAAATAAGAGATGCGTAATAAGATACAGCATCAACAGCTGATTCAAAAAATGTTGTTATATTGTTCCCGACAATAAATCCTGGTGTAAACAGACCCATAAAGGCGGCAAAGGCAGGACTGAAGCCTCCCATTTGTTTCAAAGCAGATTCATCTTCTAACTGCAAGTTTTGCTTTTGATCAGCTTGCAGCCTTGCTAAGGCTAGAATTCTAATCACACGACCCATGTTGGTTGACAATGGCTTTGGCTCGTTTTCCTGATATCTATTATTAGCTACTGCCTCAAATCCACGCGGATTTTGATAGCTTATTAAAGCTTCGTTCGAGGCAATATTTTTGTTCCTCCAGGAAGCCAAAGTGCCTTTAGTCAGACGCTTGTCTACATCTACCTGTTTGAGTTTTTTTGTATAGACATTATCAGCCGCAAAGACATGGATATCTCCGGCGTTAGGAACCGTGATAGCAGAGAGTTGCTCGAAATTTTCGACCACTACTTTGGCCCTTACTACCCGGTTACTATCCACCACCACTACCGTGTCCCCAAGCAAGATGTTAATCGAATCGGAACCAGCAGCGAAAGTAGCGATATGGTTATTGAGTAGTGTATGGCTAGCTTGACGCAACTCAATAGTCTCTTCTGCAACAGTCTTAGTTCTATCCTTCCCACCAATAATTCGAATCAACCTTAAAAACCAATCTCCACTTTGCCTTGCTTTTAAAATAACAGTTGTGAAAGGCTTGGTTGCAGCGGTTGAAGTCACCACGTATTCATTGGCGTCATCCAGGGGAATACCAAACAAGTAGTGTATGCCTAAACTTATTATTCCAGTAGAGATAGACAGAAAAACGAGGGCATCTACGTGGACCATTGGCAGGTGATTAAATATCAAATACAACGAATGCAAACTCATAAAAGTGGTAATAGCATCGACAAATCCGGAACTGAGAGGAGAATGAGCATTCTTACCAAGCAATGTAACAGGTTTGATTATTTCCCACTGGGTAATGATTTTATAGCTTTCTGAAATTCGGCTTAAAACACCACGAACAACATGGTCAGATTCAGTTGTGGCAGGAGTGATATTGCCGAGTTCGTCTATAGGTGTATTGTTGGGTAGCGCATTGGTTTGGGCCGGCTGAACAGAAGTTGGAGTGGATTTACCCCGCAACCGCCGCCACTGCACACCAATCCAAGTGGAGATTGCGGAAAAAATAGACGCGACACCGCCCACCGATCCGACACTATTCATGCCAAACGGTGTATCTAAGGGGGCCTCATCAGTCACAGGAGCCTGGTCGGTTACATCTGGCCCGGGATAGACGGCTAAGTAAAAATTGCTGTTAGCAAAACCTTCTTCCTCAAAATTAACAGTGATTTCAATAAAATATTCACCACTCAATTGTTTTTTAGTGAGTTCGTCTTCAACAAGCAAATTGATTTGGTTTAACGAGTAAGTTTGCATTGGATCTGGTTGTAAACTAAATGTTCCTACTCCGTCAACGCCATCATAGACAACATTGATGCTCGTAAGGTCACTAAATTGATGGCGGAACGGTCCGGGCAAGACTTTGAGTGTTGACTTTTCCTCTTCAACTATTTGGTTTTGCTCATGAAATACGGACTGCAACGAAACAGGGCCCTCACTTACATTAAAGCCCATTGAGGTGTGACCACCGGCAACATACTCGTTTGTTGCACGACTCACATCCCAAGTGACGGAGCCGCTTTGCACAAAAGTGCCCGCCACACCCCCACTATCTAGTACCACTGCGTACTCAAAGCCTAAATCCTTAACTATTTGCTGAGCTGTTTCTGGGGAGGCGAACAATGTCAAATGCAATAGTTCTTTCTCATTGAAGCCAAGGATGTTTAGCATCACTAAACCTGTAGATGATCCGTAAATTTTCGGTGGAGCCATATCAGGCTGGTCACGATTAACTAAACCTACACCAGTGACCGCAAAATCTAAGCTTGCCGCATCAATTAGATCTCCGTGAGCATCAAAGAAACTAGTCTCGTTAGGGGCTTTATGCACCATTTCAAACCCCCCGTTGCGCGCAATGATGGCATCCAAGTTCATCGCAGTGCTCCAATCGTCAAGTCCAAAATTGAATACTTCTCCGGCTGTTCCATATAAGCCGATAGGTCTTGGTTGAGTAAGGTTGTATGTATCAATCACATTAGTATTGAAACCAACTACCACTTGCCCACCTAGTTCGAGTGTATTTCCGCTACGTGGTACTCCTTGGTGATCATAAGGAGTGAGGGAAGTGATAGCGTCAGCACTCAATGGAGCAGTAGCAATAATGCCGTAATAGAAGCTATTTCGATCGGCCGTAACAAACATTGGTTCTTTATAGGCCAGTGGTGTAGTAGTCGGAATGGTTGTAAATAAGGTTTCTTCAATTTGCATCTGCATCCAATCAGTATCGTGGATATAGTCATATATCCCAGAAAGCAGTAACAAGTCATAGTTTTCCGTGTTCACGGGAACTGAAGTGTAAGCTGATTGGATAATTCGCTGAACTAATCGCTCAACAAGAAGTAGGTATAAGTCGATGTCTTCATTCCTAATTGTTTCAATTTGAGGATGGCCACTAAGTTCGGGAAGTAGCATATTGGCCGTATAGAAAGTCCTCTGACTAGCGATCTGGGTGGTACTGAGATGTTGATATATGTCATTGGGAATGAAATGAAGCACTCCTTCTCGTTCCACTAATTTACCTAGGTTAGTGAGCGCTTCATAAACTCTGCCTGATGCTGCATCAACAAACTGATTAGGTTGTAATACAGATGGTCGGAAACCAACTTCATATAGATATAAGTAAACCGTATTAAGTACAATCTCATTACCCCCATGATCAATTACCAACGAACCGCCAATACTTCCCATCACGGTAGGTGATTCCGATAATTCATCCTGATCC
>CAZVUJ010000002.1:12619-13685 GCA_964630135.1 uncultured Pseudomonadales bacterium
GCTATCGTTGGGTTACGCTTCAATTCCTGAGTCAAGGTTTGCAGATTGCCTTTGCTGGGGTTTTGAGGCGCAGCGGGTGGTTGCTTGCCCACAACCCTAGTGGCAAGATCCACTTCAAATGCTGGCGCGCTGGCGATTTCAGTTGCGGAGGCAGAATCGGAAAACAAAGTGAAGAAATGTTGGGCTGCTGCAGGCACTTCACCTCCATAAAACGCGTGCAACAAGCTATCTAAGCCTGCATATTCAGCCATATAGGCTAAACCCGCCGCATTGTGACGCCAATTGTAATCACCCTCAGTTTCCAAAGCGGCCAAGACCGTTGCCAGTTGTTTTGATGCCGTAAAGTAAGGAAGAGCCGAGACATTCTCAGGCATCGGACGACCAGTGGCAGTTTCGAAGGCCAGAATAGTGAGTGCGCCTGCGACAAGCTTGCGATGCGTTTGGCGAGGAGTGCCAGATTCAATGCCGTGGAGCAGATTTTTAATCCCAAATAATTGCGACGCAGCATAGTGGTAGTACCAGGAAATTGCTTTCTCATCGGCAGATAGATGTTCTGCGAACACAAATCCACCCCCGGCACTAATAAACTTACTTGCAGATAGGTGGGTAGTATGACTAACCAAAGCGTTATCGTGCGGCCTGACTTTGGTCTGACTGTTAACACGAACTTGAGACACCTGCCACATCTCGTCAAGTTGTTTTCTGGTTTCGTTATCGATTAAAGCCCGACCGCGCTCGAGCTTAGTGATGGCTCGCACCAGCGTGAGCAGGTCTTTGCCTTCGAGCTTGAGAGCAGTTAATACATCAACACTAGCAATAGCATCATCATTCAAAGCAGAGAGTAGTGCGCTAAGTTCTTGATAGTAAGAAAAGTTTCTTTTTGATCTAAGCCCTAAACCTTTGTAGTAAGCCTGACCAAATGTGCGGTCGCGACGATCGAGTACTGAAATAAAATCTATGATTCGTCGAAAAACCATTGCACGCGAGTCAAACGGTACGTGCAGCTCGTCAAGCTCGTTGGTAATGACAGCAAAAACTGTTTCATCAATTTCCAGGAAACGCGGCT
>CAZVUJ010000002.1:13785-21009 GCA_964630135.1 uncultured Pseudomonadales bacterium
CATGAATTCTGGATTCCTCGCCAAAAATCCTTGCTGATCCATAGCTAAATATGCTACTCAAGACGGTCAAACCGAGTGCACCGATTGCTATCGCTGCCCATGAAGGTATGGAAGAAACAAATGCTGTTGTTGTTGAAGCTATGGCTTCTAATGCTGGCGAGAAAAAAGGCGACGCAGAGTGGAATGGCTGCACAATACCTAAACCATTCCCTACCCCAGACAGACCACCAACTAAACCAGCCATTGCCAGCAGTGGGTTAATACTGTGCAAAGTTATTGTGGAATCTGCAGCATTCGCTTGACCACTAGCGTCACCAGAGTTCCTAATATCTCCTTGACTATCTTGTGTTTGGCGCACTTCAAATTGAGTTCGATATAGCCCATTCCCGTCACCTTCTAATCTCGCGCTTGAACCGGGGTTTTCAGCTAACAACGCAGCAGCAGTCATTCCCGACACCCTGCTTCCAACTATAAATTGATCATCTCGAGGCCTACTCCCTGAGGGGTAGGAAAAGACCACATTACCAGCAACTAACAAATCTTCCGGTATCTCTAACTCAGAATCTACGCGTTGGTTAAACACTATTTCCCTGTTCCTGTTGAGGATAACCACTTGACCCCAAGTGTAAACAGGTATATGCGTGTCACCGTGTGAAATAATACCAGTAACACTGGCATCCCGGCTTAACTGGGTTAACCGGTCTTGCAAGCCAAATCCACTCTCAAAAATCTCAATCGCCTGAGCACTAAGGCCGCTGGCACGGGGGTTTTCACCTTTATCAAGCGCGATCAAAAATAACAATAAGTCATCGACAAAGGCCTCGTTTGCCCCGTAGTTCCTGCCGTAGATAGTTGCAGGCAAAATGTCACCCGACTCCAAAGCCTTCTCATATTCCGCGAATACCGGATGTGATCCCATGACCCGCTCTCCGGCAGGATTGAGTGGTTCATAGTTCTGAATAAGGGCATGGATAAGCTCATGCGCTGCATCCATCACTTGAACCGAATAGACACCATCACCGTTTTGGCCATTATAGGTAGTGTCATTTCGAAGTTTTTCAAAATTAAACTCCACTACTCTTTGTTGCGTCTGACCAGTTGCAGAGATAGTTGTTCTGGTGGAGAAAAATCCCCAATTTTCTTGTAATCCTGACTCGCCAACTCGTTCAAAAACCCAGTTGCCAGGTTTTTTCACTAGGGTGAGCACTTGGCCCTCAAAAATATCCGAAGCAACCGGCGCTATCAGAGCCAAAGCATCTCTCACCCAGGTAAGCTCTTGTTTGGTAAACTTAGCTGCTCCGTTTTCCCGTTGGAATTGAATCGTGCCACCGGCAAATGCAATCTCCCGAGGCAATTCCCCCACCGTTTCGGTGGTGTCACCATTCAACTCAGCTGAAGGCAACCATATGTGCTGAGGCACAAAAGTTGATGCTTCGGGAAAGGTAGCCAGATACTGGTCAAAATCTGCGAGAGGCTGCTCCACGAGTTCTGTTTGATTTGTCTCTGCAGTGGTTTATGCAATAGGCGGTATGGAAGCGGAACCGGGAGGGTTCATATCCAAAGGCAACAAGAACATGCCCATCATGAGTGGTTGCATGAGTGCCAAACTAACTCGAGCCACTACCCTGCCCCACTGTCCGCGCAACCATTTAATTATTTGTTGCCAAAATGAAGATAGGTAAGAGCCAATTTCTGCTATACTTTTTTCGGTGTGGGCTTGCTCCTGGTGGAGGCGCGGATCTGTCAAATCTGCTGCTCCGGGTTCGATTCCCGGCAGGTCCACACCCAATAAACCGTTGACAAAACGCACCATCTTGGATACAATAGCCAAGACAGATCCGCGCTTCATTCCATTAGGAGTAGCGTCAGTCAAAGAACTCGCTTCCAAGCGGGTTTTTTGTTGATGGGTGCTCGAGTTGACTACGTGCCTCATTAGCCCATATGCCCCTACCCCCACGGCTGCCGCCACCACGAGGGGCGCGGACAGGCTGACGGGCGCCAACAAAGTGTCTACTGCTCTAAACCCCACTGAAAATATCTCACTGCTCGACTGAACAACAGAGAAAATATTGGGCAGACCCAACGCGGTTAATACCGATCCAAGGAGCGAAGCAATGCCCACCAAACCCAGCGGATTGAAGGCGTTGAGTGATGACGAAACTACAATCTGTGGGTCAGAATTTCCCAAATAACTGATTTCATTATCACCGTACAAATATGTAAGGTGTTCGTTTCCCTCTGTTGTTGAAATCCAACCCATGCGATATAGAACAATATCGGCATATTCTAAACCAGCATTGAAATCAGCTTCATTATCTGTACTTCCAGCATTATAAAGCGCGAGCGTACGTCTCCAATCACCTTTGCCACCATAACGATCGTCGTAATTATTAAATATTATTGACAATATACTCGCTCCCCAATCAACGTTGGTATAGCTATCTTTAAGCTCTTCAGTTGTTGGACGATTAACAAAACCATTCTCAAACGGCTGAATTTGCATCAACCCAACAGAGGCACCCGGCTCTCTTTGCATCCAAGAAGGGTCAACTTCACTTAAACCTCGACTTTCTTTTAATATTACCCCTGCAATTATGTCAGCTGGTACACCATGTCTATTCGCCATTTCAGTAATGAGCTCTTCATAGGTTTTCACATCAACCAAATTCGGATCATAATTCCCCTCCTGATCTTGCAAAAAATGCTCCCAACTTACGTAGTCATATATCTGATCTCTACCATGTATCGACAGAGCTGCTGGATTTGGATAATCGATGCTTGTAATCTGCTCAACAACATCTAACTCCACTGCTTCGGCAACCCCAATTAATTCTGTTATTACTTCATCTGCATCTGTAGGCTCCTGATCTGTAAAAGAACGTTGATGATACAAATGATCTGAGGGAAGATTATCTCTTAAAAAATTATGAATTCCCAAATAATATGAAGCGTTCTCAATTCCAGAAAGTGAGTTATCTGGTCTTGTTAGAGTATATGAGCCATCTGCATTCTGAATGAGTACAGTCATTCCAACTGGTTTAAGCCGAGTATCACCACCCCACAGCCCTTGCATGCCATGGTTTTCTCTCAAGTCATTCAAGCCATTTACTTCAATCGTGCTAATAACCTCGAAGATACCATCGACAACTACAACGGAACTGACAACATCCTCAAACTGTGTAACGACTGTGCTACTCAATTCTCTTAAATATTCCCCATGTCTTGTTTTAGCAACCACGTCAGTATCATACGCAAAATTACGCAACCATCCTCCCCAGTCAACTGTCGAAGTCATTCTTGAATCATTAAACTCACCACTATCATCGTAGACATAACCATCAAATCCTTGGACTATCTCGCCAAAATCGTCAATCGCTTCAGCAAATCCACCAGTAACCCCCTGCCCTAAAAGGTGTACTGCGATAGTTCCCATGACTTCGACTTGTCGCAATGCTCTTTTCATGGGATCATCGTTATCTCCGTGTCGACTTCGCATATACTTCAATGCTGTTTCCCCATCCATTAACGTGCCCGCTTCAATGTGAATTTGCTCTATTCCATAGTCAGGAGTCGGATATGAGTTGTCGATAACCGTTTGTGTGGCAAGAACTTGTATGCCCAAGCGATCTATAACATCGATAGCCCCTTGAAAACCAATCATCGTTAGGGAATCAACTGGCAGTCCAAATATCTGTTCGAGTCTTACTTGAGCATTGGTAAACCGTAGTGCTGTAGCTTCTTGATATGCATCTTCATCTGTGGGCAATGATCCCACAATTTCCTCCTGAGGCAATGCCATGAGTGAATTAAATGTTGTGCCATCTGCGAGGTGTACATCACGGTTCATTGTTATAATTTTTTTCTCTCCAGTTTGGACATTGATCATAAACAAGAAAGTGGTGTCATTATTACCCTGACTCACCCAACCTCTGCTATCAGACGACATAAGCACATGCACCATCCAAGGGCTCGTGATAATCGCTTCTTTCAGCTCTTCACTCGGATTTGTCTGGCCGGTCAAACGCAACCAGAACGTTTCGCCTTCCTGCTCAGCCCGGGCGCGGCGATACTCAACCATTTGTTCATGCAAGGGTGAGAGCATAAACTCAACTAGGTTGGAGCTATCATCAAACCGACTAATAATTTCATCATCAGTATCAGTATCTCCATCGACATCTAGATCTCTCGAGACTTGAACATCAATTAGTTCTGTTTCAGCTACAGGCTCATCAAGCGACTCTTCTGTCTGTCCTTGTGTATCCATCCCATTCACTATGTTAGTATCTTCAGTCATATCCACTTGAACAAAGTCCATATTAATGACTTGATCTCCGGCTTCATCTACTGTTTCAACTAAATTAGTTTGGACCTGTACCACCTGAGGTGCTAATGGAGCTGACGGTGCTGTCATTATTTCCACCGGCGTGGTGACAAAGTTGATATAGAAACCAAGTAATACTACTGCCACAAGTGCCGTCAAACTGCCACCCAAGCGCCAACTCCAACCCCAAACCCCAAAACGGTTGTACAGTCTCCAAGTAGCATCATCAATTCCGGCAATCGCCCATTGAATCCGGTTCAATGGTGAGCGTTGGTCTAACCTAGCATCGTAATCTAATCGGGCATGAAGTACTATGTCTTCTGCGACATTCAATTGATGTAGACGATTAAAGCGCCAACTCGGTGGTGACACTATCAGTTCTGTGGGTAGCACCAGTGCTCTTACCGGCACCAAGCTCAGTCTCGCAAGGCGTCTTGGGATACTAACTGAGGCACCCCTTGAAACTGGCAAGCTGAGAGCCTTGCTCAATTTGTGTTTAGCAGCCGCCTCTCTCAAGGGGTACACCTTGCTGTCCGCAAAGCGCAGCAATGACCCAGCCAGGGGTATGCGATAGATTACTCTCGCCGCCCAAGGTCGCTTGTTCAGACGTAGGCGCATTTCCTGAATTTTTTGTTTTATCTTAGCCTCAGAGGCATCCTGTTTGACGCCTAAAAAGGCATACACATTAAACTTGTTTTCATAGGCCCTAATAGCTTCAAACACAGCTTTCTTGCCTTGTTCATCGTGCATGGTTTGGACAGAGATCTCATCTAAGGTTCGTTGGGTGGCTAGTGCGTTTTGTAGTGCTGTCACATTGTCTGGATATAGATGCGACACCGTACCTATGGCATTCAACTCCGCAAGTGCTGTGGTAATCTTCTCTACCAATGGAACATTTTGAGGAGTGTTCTCCATTTCAGATAAAGCCGCTCCCAACGAAATGGCTACTTCGTGTGCTAGTTCTCGGGCTACCTGGTCAAACACCGCTTCTGCCACAAGCGTCTGCACTCTTTCCCAGGTAGTGTCATAACCAATTATTTTTGGCTTTACGGAAGCAGTCTCCTGTTGGACATACGTCAGTGCTAAGCGATACGCCTCTTGGGCATCACCTTGTGCCAAGGCTTGACGCATGTTGGTATAGGTCGATGTATCTTTGACTCTGTTAATCACCTGCTGAATAGTGATGCTCGTCGTATCTATTTCCGTAAGCGTTAATCCAGTCAGCAATGATTCAATGGGATTGAATTCGTCTTCGTCTAATGATGTCTTGGCTTCCCAGATCTGAGACAGTCGTGCTAGTATCGCGGCTGCTTCTCTGGTCGCTTGCACCTTTTGATTAAAGGCTTGAACCAGTCGCTGCCACCCCTTAAACCCTAGCACTGCTTGAGCTTCAAGAGCCACTTGACTAAAAACACTCCCAACCTTATGTATTGGTTCAGTCGTTCGTATGTCTGCTACGGTTAGTACTCCCCGAGAATCAACTAGCTCTGCAGCATTAACAAGAACTCCCTTTTTCACGTCATCCGAAGCCCACAAAGTTCTATCTACTAATCCTGTTGAAATCGTTGGTTTATCGGTTCTATCGACGAATCCTGCTTGATCCATTACCCGAGGAAATTGCCGGGCAGTCATCTGTGACACCTCAAACCAATCGTCTTGATGTACTAGCTTAAGATGTTCCAACAAGGCCCTTACCTGATGGTCAATTGCCGCTCTATTAGCTGGATTGTCGGCGATGACTTCATAGTTGGGGCGAATAGTATATTTACCCGAAGAGCGCGAACGCATAAGCATAAGCGTTGGTTCGGTCGCTCCTTCAGGGGTAAAGAACTCCACGTCGTACCCATGACGTGTCGAATCCCGGAAGCGGCTTACTATTCCAACGGTGGATCGATTGGTTAGACCTAACTCATAGATGAAAAAGGGTTGAAGTTTTTGGTGCAGCTGTTGTCGGAGACTGGTTCTGCCTCTTCTAAAACCTGAAGCTATGCCACTGGTTTGTTCAAATCGCGGTACTAATTCAGTGAGTGTTCCTCGTATACCGTTAAGCTCAATGGCAAAGGAAGCTGGTGGCGACAGGCCAGAAGCTTGACCAGGTTGAGTACTAACTGGAGCCTGTTGACCGCTAGCCGGAAGCCTTTCACTGGTTGGCCTCAGTTCTGGCGCAGTTGCCTTAGTGGGCATAGGGGCTTGATCTAGATCATATTGCACAGCAGTTGGCGCGCGAGAGGGATCATCACCTTGAACAAATGGGTTAGCAAGAGATTGAAGCGATCGAAGTATGAGACGCACACCTTGCAGCCAAGTGGGAACAAGCATCGCCCACCACGGTGCTTGAGTATTTGTTATACTTTCTGTGGTGTGGGCCGATCTCTGGTGAGACTCCGGATCTGTCAAATCTGGTTGCCGGGGTTCGATTCCCCGTCGGTCCACACCCAAAACACCTAGTAAGCGATTGACAAGACTGTTGATAAAAGCTATAATTTTCAGGACAGATCCGGAGTTTATCTCACCAGAGGTGCTCTCAGTCAAAGAACTCGCTTCGGCGGGTTTTTTGGTGGCATCAGCGGGTGGGGCGCGATTGGAGAACGGCAACCAATTGAGGAATTGCTGCCACAGGGTTTGATAGGTGACAATGCTTTCCCCTTCCAACCCTTCATGCAGCGTTGGATAGTCATTCTGAGGCAGGAAGAACAGCAGGGCCTTGTAGATAAATTTGCCCATGCCCGCTTGGTGCCAATTATGATCTTGCATAAGATTGGCCAAGCCTAAGAAGGGGTTGGGAAATCCTGAGCCTAGGTACGAAGGTTGCAACTCTCGACTAGGAACGAGAATGATTTGCACTATCCTTTCCGGAGGAACGTATCGGAGTTGCGGGTCGTTAAATAAATGGTCTCCTAAAA
>CAZVUJ010000003.1:0-17839 GCA_964630135.1 uncultured Pseudomonadales bacterium
AGTGCCAATTACGAAATTCATATCTGGCAATAAGGTGTTTATTGTCATCCCCGCTGGATTCCCGATGCAGGCACGCTTCGCCGAGTCTAACTCGGCTTCGCTTGCCTCCTCGGGAATGACAAGGAAAGCGTATAAGTCCTGCACTAGTTTTTTAACTGTAACCTAGAAGCTAAAACCTGTAACCTCACAAAGGAAGCAAGTTCTTAAACCACGTTTGCACCGCACTGTCTTGAGCTACCCGAGCAATATCCCGCGCCGAAACGGCCATAATCATCCCAATAAGGAGCATAAATCCCGCCACATTGGCATAGTGCTCAATGCGCGGATTGATGCGCTTCCGGCGAATGCCTTCGTAGAGCAAAAAGATGACTCTGCCGCCATCCAGTGCGGGAAACGGAATCAAGTTGATAATAGCCAGATTAATAGATAGAATCGCGGCAAAGTTTAAGCGGTCCAACCAACCACTGGTTAGAATACCTTCCTTTTGCGCCATATGCACGATGCCGACAGGCCCAGCCACCTCAACCGGCAGTTTGCCTTGCGTAAAGATATTAGCCACCATGGTGCCCAGCGATTTCAAAAGGAGCAAACCAAATTCTAGGGCTGACTGCAATCCCACCAACGCCCCTCGAAACGGCATTTGCCAGGCTGGGTAGCGCTTCAGTTCAAAGTCATTGATCACCACACCAATTGAGCCTTGATCTGCGGGAATTTCTTCTTTGGTGCGCACATACACGTCCACACTCTGCAACGCCTCTCCTCGCCTGAAATTCACCTGAGGCGTCTCCCCTGCCAATTGTTGCAGGGCAGCGATAAAACTGGTTGAATCTTTAACCGGCAAACTCACGCCGTCGGCTTCAAGCTGAGTAATAATATCTCCTTCACTCAAGCCCGCACGTTGTGCCGGCGAGTTAGTGGCAACTTGGCTAATTTTCACGCCATCGATTACCGTCGGGATGCCCATAATGGTGTAGATCGTGGCAAAGGCCAACACCCCAAAGACAAAATTCACGCTCACTCCGGCCACAATCACCATCAAGCGCTGCCACACGGGCTTGTCAAAAAAGGCGTTTCCTCCAGTGTTCTTGCCCTCGGTTGTCATTGAGCCGTCTTCGCCAAACATGCGCACAAACCCCCCAAAGGGCAACCAGTTGAGGGTATATTCCGTGCCACCCTTATCTTTGTGAAGTGTTAAGGCTTTAGGCGGATAGCCCATGCCAAATTCTTCGACCTTGATGCCGAACTTTTTGGCCGTCAAAAAATGCCCGAGTTCGTGGATCAAAACGAGGAAAGAGAGGATTAAAATAAAAATTAAGATTGTCATTGTATGCTAAGTATCAAAAATAATTACTCTAGTAAGTTGCTAAATTGATCTAATGTCTAATTATTCTAATTGCTCTAAATAATAACTAAAGCCCAATTATTTTACCTTTTTGTAAATAGAATTGAAAATCAGATGCAATTCTCTAGCTTCTTGCCATAAGAGCTTGGCTTCCTGCTTCAACTCGGGTGCAGCAGCTACCATCATACGAATAAAGTGTTTTGATTCTCGGCACTCTTTTTTGACAATGGCAATTTTATGACGAAAGTCCTTTTTACTATCAGCGTCATCTGCTTCGCAATAATTTGCTCCAATACTTGTTGCACATCTAATTAACTGGGTGATTAGTGGTCGAGTTATAGCGTCCTGTGAAATTTGTTTACAAAAGCTGATTACCTTTTCTCCAAACAACGCCGTTCGATCTTCAAGATCGTATCTATTAGCGCCATCACTTCCGGTGTTAGACATTTAATTTTGTTTAGAAATTAGAGCAATTAGTGTACTTAGAAATTCTTTATAATTCCATCAACTCCTTCTCCTTGCCTTCAATCATGGTTTCTAGTTTTTGTTGATAGCGTTCAAACAATTTCTGCATCTCTTCCATCCAGCTTTTGATGTCATCCTCCGACACTCCCGCATCATCTTCCTTCTCATCCAATTCTTTTTTCATCCGGGTGCGGCTGTCGCGCAGCATATTTTTGCCACTCTCGTGTTTCTGTTTGACCAGTTTCACCATTTCTTCACGGCGTTCTTGAGTGAGTTGTGGCACGGCAATACGGATAATGTCGCCATCGACAACGGGGTTAAGGTTGAGATTAGATACGCGAATCGCTTTTTCGATCTGACCCAAAATGCTTTTGTCCCAAGGGCTCACCACAAGGAGTTGTGAATCGGGTGCTGAAATCGTGGCCAGCTCCACAATCTGCATCTGTTGACCATAGGCTTCAACCCTGATGTGCTCGAGCATTGAAGGTTTGGCGCGACCGGTGCGAATGAGTTTCAATTCTTCAGCCACAACTTCCAGGGTTTTATCCAGGCGCTTTTTAAATTCGTCAAACATGAATTCCTCCTGACTTGCTAAATGGCGTGAGCCAATTGTATCATCTCGTGAATGTCGCGCCTTTTTCCATTATTCTTTTAAGGTAATCTGAGAAGATATCACAAGGCTTAGGTTCTCGCTCACGCTCGAACAATAAGGGTGGGGTATGGTGCAAGTGATATGAGGAAATGATTAAAGTTAAATCGCCAGTCGCTGGAAACCTTCGATCTTGACGTTTTCACCAAGTTTACCCGCCACTTGCTTCACCAATTGCTCAATCGTCAGTTTGGCATCGCGCACATATTCTTGGCTGAGCAATGCCTCAACAGATTCTGGCTCCATTGAAACAACTTGCATGGCCAGTTCTTTAGCCAGGTTTTTAAAGTCATCAGTGCGCGCCACAAAATCAGTTTCGCACAAGAGTTTGACGATGGCCCCACTTTTGCCATTGTGATGAATGTAGACGCCAATTACTCCCTGAGCCGTTTCGCGATCAGCTTTTTTCTCCGCTCGTTGCATGCCCTTGGCCGCAATCCAGCTTTCCGCTTTTTTCATGTCGCCGCCTGATTCTTCCAGAGCCTTTTTGGCATCCATTACCCCAGCGCCAGTTTTCTCTCTCAGTTGCTTGATTGATTCCATTGTTGCTACCATACATTCTCCTTATTTATAGATATTTGACACGCTCACTAAACTTGCTTGAGAGTGAGCGTGTCATCCAGTATTAACATGGCGAGATGTGACGAGCCAGGTAAAACTGGATACATTATTATTGCGCAACTTTTCGAAGCGCTTTCCCATCTGCATAGGCCTGGGCAATGCAGGTCATCACCAATTTAATCGAGCGAATCGCGTCATCATTAACCGGAATTGGGTGGGCAATCGGGTCTGGGTCAGCATTGCTATCAACCATACCCACAACAGGAATGCCTTTGCCAAAAGCTTCTTTGACCGCGGTGTCTTCGTGGTGGGTGTCGACAATAAACAAGGCTTCAGGGCCATGCTTCAGTCCGGCCAAACCACCGAAGAAACGGTTTAGTCGGGCCATTTCTTTATCCAAAAGCACGCGCTCCTTTTTGGTGTAGTGCGCAAATTTGCCGCCACTTAAGCCTTCTTGCAATTCTTTAAGTCGCTTTACCCGCTGGTTAATTTCTTCCCAATTGGTAATAACTCCCCCAAGCCAACGTTCAGTGATGTAGGGAGCTTCTAATTTGGTCGCTTCTTCTTTCACAATTGCTTGGGCTTGGCGCTTGGTGCCCACAAGCACGATTTCTTTACCCGACGCCACCCACTCGCGCACAAATTTCATGGCGTTTTCAAGATGTTTGGCCGTGATGGCCAAGTCAAAAATATGGACTCCATCCCGGGACGTGTAAATATACTTTTTCATTTTTGGATTCCACCGACGTACTTGGTGGCCAAAATGACAACCAGCTTCGAGCAAATCGCGCAAATCAACCGAATATTCAGCCCCAGGGGCTTGCAGTGAAGCACTCATACCTAATCTCCTTAAACCTCCGCTTTTCTGCCCTAGCTAACTGCAGGAGATATGCTGGAAAAGCGTGTGAATTTAGTAACTTGAGGTATGATAGCAGAAATCTGGCGTGAAACAAGGGCGCTCACTATATAACGAATATCGTTTGAGCAAAAACGAGAACTAACAGGACTTACGCACTGCACTTGTCATTCTCGAGGATCGAGTCTGACTCGATGCATCGGGAATCTATATACCTTAAGCCTGGATTCCCGCTTTCGCGGGAATGACACTGCGCAACTCCTAAACTAATGAAATTCTTCACTTCTCACTCGAGCACTGCTCGGGTTCGAAGACTAAAAAGCGGAATAGAGGCCATCCGAAATGACCTACTAGCTCAAGTGATTCGAGCTAATACGGCTGCATTCGGGCATCGATTGGATGAGTCGTAGCTTGGGGCATAGCAGTGGGTTCGCCACTGAACCCAGCAACTCTTAATGCATGTCTAGCTTGAACGTATTGTCTTAGGGGGTCAGCAAAAGGTAATTCATCAATCGGCTGCATGGACATTCTTCCAGCCTGACTGGCAGCAAGGCGATCAACCGTGGCTTGGTGTGCTGCTCTTTGTTCCTGTGTAAGTTGCGTTATTTCACCCAACATTATGTATACCTTTCCCTAATTATTGCTACGTCACTGCCTTCAAACAACGGCAGCGCGAATGCCGTTTGAACTTCTAGTTTCGGCTCAGGCAAATCTTTCTTTCTCCAAATAACTATATCCTCTTGCTTTTCAACCAACTCTGCTGGATATTCCACTCCCACCGCAAACCTAGCATAAACAAGAGCCCCAATTTTCTCCAGTAATTTTTCAATGGCTTCGATAGTAGCACCGGTGCTCAAAATGTCATCCAAAACCACCACGATTGCCCCATTTTCGATCTCTTGCTTAATCTCCTTTTCCTGCTCAAGTGATAATGCTAAATGCCGGGGCTCATCTGGCGGCGAAGTTACCGGGATATAGGCTTGCACATGCCCATCAAATCCACCATCTCGTTCTCTGGGGTCATCTGCTGATTTTTCGAGGATGAAAAGTGTATGATCCATTCCCGTTTTCTGGCAATATGCCGCAACCACTTCTCTCGCCATTCTTTCTGACTTATGAGAACCTGGTGAAGCAAACACAATTCGTTTATCCGAGGGTATTTGATCGAGAAGAGTAAGGAGTGCGAACACACCTGCTTCTCTGGTGGCATCATTAGTTGGGTCGAAATTAAATAAAAGCTTGCCATCAACTAGCCTAGTGAGCAGGTCAAATTCCCTGCCATGAAGTTCCTCACGCCCCGCGAGAGTGGAATTCCCATCAACATCTCTTTGAACCAATTGAAGTGAATGAAGACTTTTGCTTGCTGTTGCCATTGAGTAATTTAGTTTTGAAGTATCAACCAAATAATACGATGAAACAAAGCAAAACACACTAACCAATTCATTTCTGGCTCAACTGGACTAAGTTCTCAAGTAGGCAGGCCACGGTCACCGGACCAACGCCATTGGGCACCGGCGTAATAAACGACGCTTTCGGTGCCACCGTGTCGAACTCAATATCAGCACCCGGTGCACCGACATCAATGACAATTGCGCTTGTCTTGACCATCTCGCCCGTGATCAGGCCCCTGCGACCCGTGGCGCTCACGATGACATCAGCCTGCTGCGTTCTGGAGGTCAGATAATCAGCGCTCCCCAGGAGTTGCACCGCTGCGCCTTGATAGCTCAAAACTGATGCCAACGGCCGGCCCACCAATTCGCTGCGCCCAATGACGACAATTTTAAGATTTCTGATCTTAACTTGACGAAGAAGCTGAGCTGAGCTCGGCTCCTCAGCTTTACTTTGATGAAGGAGTCCAGTTGCACTGGACTCCTCAAGTTCATGATCTTCGGAACCAGAACACCCATCCCGCTCACACTCAAAATGTATATGACTATCTAAAGCTTCTTGCAAAATTGCCAACACTGCCTTGACAGTGGCCGGCAAAACACGAGGGTTACCCTCATATACCAAATTCAGATTAGTTCGGGTCAAACAATCCACATCCTTCGCGGGATCAATCGCGGCTGTTAACTCTCGCCACCAATCATCGAATCTGGCTGGACTTTTTCCGGTTACTTGAGCCCAAGCGCGCTTGCCTGGTTTCTGAATCATCACCCCGGTGACATCAGCCCGCTTACAAGCCAAGTGGATACTGTGCTGAATCAAACTGATTTGATCATGCAGTGAATGATCGATGCGGTCGAATTCGATGCCCACCTGCACTGCGGCTTCGTGCTTGAGCCTCGTATACACCTGCGACGGCCCGTCCTCCTCAAAAACCACGCTTACCAATCGACACTTGGTATTTTGAACATGTTGAGATAAAATGTGCAATTGATGCGTAGCAAAAGCTGCCCCATCAAAAATAATTGTGTTCATTTTTGTATTATAACCTGGAGAAATCATGTCTGGAGAACTAACTAAAATTCATATTAGTGTTGACGGTCCAGTGATTACTATTGAAGACACACCCTTATTGACGTCGCTTGCCAGAACACTTTGCCCTGACTTGGATGTTGTAGTCTCCCAGCTTCCAGCATCACAACAAACAAGAGGTGGAGCCAGATTGTGGATAAATCAAGAATGGCCGGACGAACACGTAACTCCAGATACAAGAAGAATCTTTATACTTGTGGATGCACTTGAAGCCGCAATAGCTAATAGAGGGCAGGAGTGACTCTTCCCCGCGGCAAGCGGCAGGGCATCAAGTTAAAGATGAAAACATCGGGGAATTAAACCCTAAAAGAGATTAAAGCTATCCCCTCGCCCACCAACCTACCCGTCTACTGGTCGCTTTCTGCTTTTTGTTTGCCTTGAATTTTGGCTGGGTCGCAAACGATGGCTTGGTGTGTTTAAACACGTCAGGCCGGTTAATGCTCCAGAGCACCATATCGCCACTGCCCACTTTGCCCCGCGTGTCGATGTCCGACAATTGGACCTCAAATCGCTTGATATAGGGGTAGAGCAATAGCACGCTCTGGGCCGCCATGAATAGGCGGTCGACATACAGCTTTACAAACATGTCTTTGAAGGTATCGCGGTACAAGACACCTCGATTCACAAATAATTTTTGAAACCGATGCGGCACATGGATGCGCTTGTTGCCCTTAGTGAAACGGGCAAACTTGTCTTCAAGTTGATCGACACTAAAGCCCAAATGCCACACAAAGGTGCTTGAATTCATAATCCAGGTTGAGCGGCAAATAAGCGAATTGAGCAAGATATGCGGGTCGTCTTCGAGCGCGTTTTTCTCGATGCCATTCAAAAAACTTCTGCCACCCACCCGGTCCCGCCCGACATGCATTTTGTCGGCGGCAACAAGCGCCCATTGCAAAGGAATTCCCTGCGTGAGATCAATTCCCAGGGCTTTAAGCACCGGCTCCTCGTGGAACAAAATTGCATACAGCGTTGCCTGCCAGGCAGACGGATGAATGTGGGTATTAAGAAACATCCGGGTCATAAGCCAAGCCGAATACGTCGAGTGGTCTTTGCGGTCCATAAAATTGCCAAGGTCATGCGTCATGCCCACCAAGGTCATAAGCAATTCACTGGTTGTGTCGTAGTGTTCTTTTTGATCGTCAAACGAGAAACCCGAGCGCTGTAGGAGCTCCACCCCGGTTTGCGCCACCCACAGCGTGTGCCTATCGGTGTGGTCGTTGAAGCCATGCATCAGTTCCATATCCAACACCGGACCCACATAATCCAGCGCCTGCCCCAAGCCCTGATAGAGATAGCCAAGTGCGGCACCCCGAGAACTTAACTTGAGATAGTGGTTGAAGTCAAACACGCTCAACACCTGGGGAATGCGATGATTAGTCACAAATGGAAAATGGCGCTTGTCGTAGGCAATGCCGTGCTCATCCAAGAACTGCCAAAAGGGTTTGCCATCAGCTCGCACAAACCGCTTCTTGGCGACAAAGGGAGATTTCCGGTCAATGGTTTTCATAGCTAGAGGACACTATACCATAGCTTTTCGATCAAGACAGTCGAAAAGCAAAGTCATAAAACCCTCTCCGCTCCTCGATTGCCACCATAGGAATTCGCTGACGACGCAACGCAGCAACCAAGTCATCTTCTGCCTGTTTAGGACCTACAAGCGATGCTATGCGAATATCACCGGCACACGGCATGCGCAATAATCCTTGAACAATTTCTGGTGAAGTTCTGAGGGCGATCACCAATCTAGCATTTTCTAGCGGTGTTGGCATCTTGCCTAAGTAATTCAATCCATCATCTTGCACAATCACATTCGCTGATCTAGATGCAATTGCCACTGCTTCAGGATTACTATCAACTGAAACTAAGTTCACTCCAGGAAAAAATGCTCTTAATACCTCTGTTTCGTGCCCTAATCCTGGCCCTAATTGAACAACCTCCCGTATTGCCGCAACTGGAAGTGAGAAATCTTCAATCAATCTGGCGATGTATAAGGGTAATTCTCTATTTCTTGAAATTAAATACTCAGGGTGTCTCAAGTCGCTATATGCTTCCACCCTCTGCTGCATTGCATTAGTTCCCAAGCGAAACAGTTATTCGTTCTATCAGCCGACTGCGACAAGATGGATCATTCACAAAATCAGGAATATCTCGATGATTGATTTCTATCAAACGACAGCCATCAAGAGAAAGTGAACGAGTCAATTCGGACAACCCCATTTCGAGTTGAAGCAAATAGTCCGGGGTGTAATACGCTAATTCGTAATCTCTGCCACGCTGCTGTAATCGCTTGAGCAATGTGGGCATCGAATAATTGAGATAGATGACCGTCAGTTCGGACAATACATTTTTGGTGACCGAGGTGTACACTTTTTCATAGAGTTCCCATTCGTCTTGAGAAATGTTGCCCACCGCCAAGTGGCTGTAGGTGTAGACCCAGCTCATCAGCAGCCCGCTGTCTATTACCAAAGGTTTGCCCGAGTTTAGAGCAATTGCCTGCTCCAGTAATTCAGCACGGCGCATCGTGAGCCAAAGTTCGTTGGTGAGAGCCCACCGCTTGATGTTTTGCAAATAGAGCTCGCGAAATGGATCTTCAGTTTGAAACAGGGTATCGGCGTCGAGGAAATCCGCACCCAAAGCTTCGACAATTAAGGGCGCGGCGCTGGTTTTGCCCGACGCCACATTGCCAATGATGGTGATGATATTATTCGCCATCAAATTGTCCAATTTGCTACTACAACTGTTGAATTTACTGCTTGGTTTAAGTTATATGCTCCAAATAGTAGCATTCTAGCCTTTAGCCAATCAACTTCTCGATCTATACGAGCAACAATCTCAGGCAAATCATCTGTAGGGATTCTCTTAATTTGATCTGAAAGCACTGAAGTTGCAAGATTGCCGAAATGCTCAAGTCTATGGCGCACAGCAGTCGCTTCTCTTGAGGGAATGCCACCCTCTCTTTCAATTTCATCACTTAATGCTGATTGGGCGCGTTCCATTTTTGGTTCCAGGTATTCACTAACCCGCTGCCTTCTAATGGAATTATTCGACTCACTCAATGCTCGAACGAGAGTTCTTAGATCTTGTAATTTTTCAAGTTTTAGCGTTCGCATGGCTTTCATTTCCGGCACTGCAGCAATTGGTCTAAAATCTCTAGTTACTTCTCCTAAAAGACGCGTTAGATCGTCTCGAGTGTTTTCACTGCCAATTCCTCTTGTAGGGTTAATGCCCGAACCCAAATAAGCTGGCCGATTTGGAAACGTAATCATAGCCCTAGCGTTCGAAAATGGGTAAAAGGAATCTCTTTCATCGGCAATAGCAACTCTTCGAGAAACTGCTGAAACCACTCTCATGACATCAGTTCTCGTGTCAACCAACTCTAACCAATTATGTTCTCTTAAAGCTTGCAAAGACTTTGCAAATGGATCAGATTCACTTCGAGGTGAGTTTGCCTCAACTCTAGCTGCGATAAAATCGAGGGAAGGCAATCGGTGATGCGATCTGGCGTATGCAATAGCGTTTTCAAATGAATGGAAGTATGTAGAGGCCACCGCAGTATAGGCTGCAATATCACTAATTTTCCTTCGCTCTATCGCTGGTCTAATCCGATCAGCAAGGATAATTGCGCCAGTTTCTGCGTGTTTTTCCCTCAATCCACTCGCTAGGTATCCAATATCGTGGGCAAATGCTGCTACTTGTCCACCAAAAAGTGCTTCTTCTTTGATATTTAAACCATTTCTGCTTGGGGGTGAAGAAATTCTAAGTAATTCAACAACACTAAGACATCCCCATGCATATAATTGAGCCACCCTACCCGAATGATCTACCCCATGGTCATGATTATCCGATCTATACAAATTAGTTAGACCAAAATCACATCCCATAAACAAATCTTGAGCGAGATGGGCAGCCTCATTCCACCTGCCGTGGAGTGTATCAATCACCATGCTACGATGTGGGTCCGAGGGGTCTTGGTGAAATAAAAGAGATTCATGAATCATGATTATAACCTGATAGTTTAGCTTACAAAAAAACACCCCTCTTGATAACTTGGTGTCACCCGAGTCTGACTCGGTGCGTTTCTTGGACCAAAAGTAGGTGTTAGTAATTAAAACCTACTTAGCCGCTGAAAATAACTATAGGACTTATTTTAGTATATATCTCATGCGTATGCAACAATCAATTTCATGCGCGGGACAGCTCTTTTCCTAAATCTTCTCCTGTTAATCCGATGGATTTTGTGAATAGTTCAAATTGTTCTTGCACCTCTATGTGCTCATGAATCAGAGTTCTTAGCTCTCGAATTGTTTCGGCCCATTCGTAGGGGAAGACCACCCATTGATTCGTGGTTTCAGCCACAAAATCGGGTACATAGGTGGAATGGGGTTTCATAAACAAACACGCGGTTTTAATAAGTGCCGGCTCCATACCTTTGAGATTTGCCAGTGCCACTTCAAAGGTACGGCCAGAGTCGCAGATTTCGTCGACTAATAAAACGGTTTTGCCCGCAATACCTTGGGTGAGCGGTTGATAGACGACAATCTCCCCTTTCTGGCCAATACCCTGATAGGAGCGCAAACCGATATTCAAAATCGGTAAGTCCATAAGGTCGGAGAGAATCCGGGCTACCAATGCCCCACCGCGAGAGATAGAGACGATTTCATCAAATTTGATGCTGGTAGACGAAATGGTATGAGCTAAACCATAACTCAAACGGTTAAAGGCTTGGTAATCGACATACAGGAGTTGTGGTTTAGACATAAGAACTATTCCGGAATAATTGATATGCCAATATTGCGAAAATCAGAGTCCAGAGAAAATATCATGTCAAGTTTATATTGCATCAGGCAAACAGCAAGCGAAGCATCAGTAAAAGAAAGCGTGTGCTCCGAGAATTTAATCATAGTGTGCAAAATATCATTCATATGAACAGAAGTGTTTAACAAAATACGTAATTCCTCACTCTCCTGCAATTGTTCAATCGTTCTCACTACAGGTTTCAGGAAGTAAGAACCGACATCGTAAACAATACGGGTATACAATTCTGACAAAACAAACTCATTCGTGAAAAAGAAAGCGTTCTGCTGTTTCAGTTTCTGATAGTGCTTCGCCACTTCTTTGTGACGTGCTTCAGTTTCAATCAATAAAGCCAAGAAAACACTCGTGTCTAGCAAGACTCGCATTAATTCCTCAGGTAGATGTCATCAATATTCTCAGCAAAATGAGTAGTGGTTTTATTTTTTGGTTTTATCAGTCCGATGAGCGGGTCTAAGCCTGTTCGAGCGTCTTTATTCTTATGACTTACGAGTAAGCCTGAAAACGTAGCTGCCAGAGTGTCCATTGCCATTCTGATTAAACTCGATCTAGGCAAATCAGTCTCCTCAGCAAAAGCATCAAAAATACTAACCGTTTGTGGATTCAAATAGACTTGGTAGCGTTTCATAGTATGTGCACCTTACCACATGATGTATATTTCTTCAATGAAAGTGGCTTTTTTTTCATTTTTCTTCACTCCAACGTTCAGAGAAGGCTACTCGTGCCTTTTTCAACTCCTCATCAGATAACCTTACATTTCCAGATAGAGTTCCACCAACAGATCCAACGTCTTGTTGCAACTGAGTTATTAAATTCCCTAGCAACACTACCATCTGCTTTGCACCCTGGTCTGCTGCCGCCAGCACATCTTCGTGGGCATGCTGGACAAAGGCGAGATTCGTTACAAACGATAAGCCCAACACTGTAAGCCCAAGCGACCGAGCCATGATGGTTTCGGGCACCGTGCTCATACCCACGACATCAGCCCCCAAGTGATGCAAGGCCATTTTGTCGGCCGGGGTTTCAAAGTGCGGCCCAGACATATAGGCATAGATGCCTTCACGAAACGATAACGATTCTTTGGCACAAACCGCCTTAGCAACATTTCGCAAGCTCTGGCTAAACACCTGCGACATATCGATAAATTGCGGGCCAATGAGCGGATGTGATTTGAGAAATAACGTCAGTAGGTCGGTGAGGATCACAAAATCCCCCACCCGATAGGATTCGTTAAGCGCACCTGCGGCTGAAGTCACGATCAGTTGTTTGGCTCCTGCTTGGGCGAAAACCCGAATCGGCAGGGTTGCCTCGACTCCCGAATAGCCTTCATAGAGGTGCAAGCGCCCCTGCATAAACGCCACTCGCTTTTGACCGATTTGAGCAATAATAAGCTTGCCCTCGTGCCCCGGCACTGACGTTTCGACACCAAACAAATCTTTGTAGGAAATTTCCGTTTCAACTTTTGCATCGGCCAAAACTCGATTCCAGCCTGTGCCAAGCATCACTACAAGGGAAGGAAACGGTTGAACCCTTGCGGCTACTACTTTAACAGATTGAGATTCAGTTAGCATGGGTAGTATCTCTGGTATCAACTATTTTTATATACTTCTCG
This sequence comes from uncultured Pseudomonadales bacterium, assembly GCA_964630135.1. Taxonomy (GTDB): domain Bacteria; phylum Patescibacteriota; class Microgenomatia; order UBA1400; family RBG-16-45-19; genus CAYYKL01. The sequence goes on from CAZVUJ010000003.1 coordinate 12,779, forward strand.
TCGGTGTCTCACTCTCAGTATAACAATAGTTTGTCCATCAGGAGCAAATATAATCCGATAATTGCCAATCCTGACTCGGTATCGCTCGAAGGATGTGTGCTCTAATTTCTTTGCAGCTAAAAATGGATTTTCTTGAAATGCTAAGAGTTTTTTTCCTAGCTTCTTGCGGGTCACTCCGTCGAGTTTACGAATATCTTTACCCGCTGCTCTTGTATAGATTAGCGTATATGCCATTACAACTCACCAAATAACTCCTCATGTGTAAAGACTTCACCATGCTCATACTCTTCTCGCGCTGCTTGCAGGCTCTTAACAAATTCTTTATCGGTTGCTTCAAGCAAATCTTCAAACAAATCAATATCAACCAGCGCCGAAGTAATTTTGCGATTATTAGAAACAAGCATGTAACCTTTTTCTTGGGTAATAGTTTTCACGGAGTCAGCAAATTGCTGGCGTAGTGTGGTGGAAGTGATTATGGTCATAATACTTTTAAGTATACAAAAATAATATACAAAATCAATGTACAATTTACGTGGTTTGATCTCGCAATCGGTTTATGTCATCCCGTAATTTCTTCGCCTCTGCTGCCGGATCAGCGGCAAAAAGAATACTACGCGAGGCAGAGATCAAAAGCCCATGCTTGTCCTTGTTCAATCCCACCTCCATCACCTGTTCCAAATCCCCACCTTGTGCTCCAACACCCGGAACCAGCAGCCACATATTGCCGACCATCTCCCGGACTCGTTTTAACTCTTCAGGATAGGTTGCTCCTACTACTAACATACAGTTGCCACGCGTATTCCACTCCTGCGAAACTTTTTGCGCTACGTACTCCCAAAGCTTTCCTTCCTCACTATCACCTGAAACCTGGAACCTAACACCTAAATCCTGAATTTCCCCCGCCCCCGGATTACTAGACCGGCAGAGAATAATGCAACCTTTATCTTTTCTGGAGAGAAATGGCTCAAGGGTTTCTTGTCCTAGATACGGCTGTAGGGTGATTGCATCGCACTTTAAATAATCAAAGATACCTGCGGCATAAGCTTGGTTCGTGTCGGCAATATCTCCGCGCTTAGCGTCAGCGATAATGAGATGCTGTGGGTAGCTCGCGTTAATATATTGAATCGTCTTTTCCAACTGTTCAAAACCACGTGCTCCCAAGGCTTCAAAATAGGCAAATTGAATTTTATAGACACCGGTGAATGCATGCGTTTGGTCAACAATCCATTGACAAAAGTCAAACTGTGGCTCTTGTTTAGATTGAAAATGTTGAGCCAACAACGCGATGTTGGGATCTAGCCCCACACATACAAGTGAATTTTGGGAAACAGTAATGGTTTCTAGTTTGTGGGTAAAATGCATCGAACTTAACCCTTCCAGTTAGTCGCCCATTGCTGCGGATCCTGCAACCACACTTCAACTGCTTGCTTTTCTCGCTGCGCGATAGCTCTGGTTTGTAAGGCAGTAGACAAAATTTGATTAAATGAAGTGAGCGTATGTAACTGCACCCGCTCTTTGGCAAAATTCTCTTGCGCTGATGCAAATTCATAGCTAGTAATTGCCAAACAATCCGTCACTGTTGCTCCGGCTTCGCGCAAAGCCTGAACGCCGGTCAAACTACTGCCCCCAGTAGTTACATGATCCTCAAGCAATAACACACGTTTACCCGCAACGCTTCCTCCCTCAACCATTTTTTTAGTGCCATGATCTTTGACAGTTTTGCGCACAAACACTGAAGGTTGTTGCAACACATATCCCAACGCTGCACTATGAGGAATACCAGCCGTTTCAATGCCAGCAATCACGTCAAACTCAACCCTTGCGTCAGTAATAAGTTGTTTGAAACCTTCAAGCACAACATTCCAGGCTTCGGGGTAGAAGGGAAAGCGCCGATTATCAATATAAACCGGCGAAACTAAACCAGATTTAAACGTGATTGGTTTATGGACCACAAACCCAACCGCTTTAATTGATAAAAGTGCTTCCGCAACTGCTTGGGCATACTTCACGAGTTCTCCTCCTTTATTTCTTGAGCTAAATAAGGGTTCCACATAGCCGCTGTTGCACTCATAACTGCATCAGCTCCGGCATTTCGATACGATTGATAATCATCGGCAGAAGCTACACCACCAACACCGATAATAGAAAACTCCATGGTGTGCTTGGCACGGAGATCTCTAAGTCGCAAAACCATATCCAATCCTGCCCAACGAATCGACTCGCCACAAATACCACTCACTTCCCTACCCTTGCCCGGCAAGGCTTGTTCTCCAGTTGGCGTGAGCACTTTAGCGGGAATCGTATTAATAGCGGCCAATCCTTGCACCATTCCAGCCACACTTTTTACTAACTCCTCCAAGTGCGTTTGATCTTCGAAATAGCCAATTTTGAGAATCAACGGGGTATTGCCGATTGCTTCTTTAATGGCATCCGATATCTCGCGCACGCGTTCAACGTCATAACACAACAAGTGCGCTTTGCCTTCATTGGGGCAACTCAGGTTGGCTTCCAAAATGTGCGCTCCCGTTTCCTTGACCAATCGCGCCGCCAAAACGTAATCATTGAGGTATTTTTCAAAATTACCATCTCCTGAAGATGTCCCCTGAAAACTAGCAATCATTATCTGACCCAAGCCAGCCGATCTGCATGCTGTCTGCATATCTTCTTGCCAAAAAGATGGGTCTCTGGAAGGTACGCCAAAAGAGTTAGTGATCGAAAGAGGTGAGTCATACGCTTCTTGTATTTGTAATCCTTCTGAAATTGCACTCAAGCCTAAGTTGCCCTGAACCTCAACTGGTAACACATTTGGCCAAGGAGCACAGGGATACTCTCGGGTCCGCACGGTTTTATAGATGGCAAGGTCAAAGCCTTTGGCAAAGGCAGCCTTCACAAAGCGGGCATTGAGCAAGGGGCCAGCCGGAATCCCAAATGGTGTATAGACCGCATGACCCATGAAGTTATGTTTTGGTTCGCCTTTTTGCTCATACACTTGCTCATCAGCAAAGGCACCAAAGGGGCCATGCTCGTAATTTTCTTCATAGGTTTTGGTGGGGTTGTAAAATGGCTGGTGCTTCATGCAGGCAAACCTAATATTTTTCGACCATGTATTGTCGCCACATCTACAAGTGCATCTAAATCATGACACCTACTCGCTTCCAATAGAACTCGCAAATCCAACCACATATCTGCATTATTAAACGGCATCCAAATATCTGAAATATTATCACTCCCTATACCTACTGGAATTCCAAATTCATTCATTTCGTCAAAAGGAGTCACAGGATTATGAATCGGCGCCATTGCTTCGCTTCGACGTGAATTAAGCCAAGAAACCGGGCAAGCAATATACATCATTCCTACCTCTTTCATACTCCGATAGAGTTGCTGTCGATAGGTAAGCGGGTGACAATTAATAGAAATGCCGTGAATTCCCACTACTTTACCCTCTAGGCCATATTCTTTAATCTTTTGAATCACCATTTCTGTTTCCTTTTCATCGGGAGTATTTAACTCATCGAGATGAATGTGAATCATTTTCCCCGTTCGTGCTGCCGCGGCAAATAGAATATCCAGATGTTCTGATTCTCTTCCCTTATCTGCTTTAAGTAATCCGCCAATTATGTCAATAAAATCAAGCGCTTCTTCAAACCATTGCAGCGTTTGTTTTGATTCATCTAAGAGCCCATAGCTGGATTGATTAAGAAACTTAATCGTTATCTGGTTTTTGTAGGCCTCTCGCAGTTTGGCAGCCGCTTTGATGGCTTTATCCTTGACGTTATAATCCACATCAATAAACGTTCCCAATGCAGTTACGTTTTGTGACAGTAATCGCTCTACTGCCCGCGCCATCCGGTCATAGATTTGCCCAACCGTTGAGTTTCGACGCAACTCATCATTCAGCTGCCACTTCTCGTGACGTTGATGATTGCTTAAGTTGAAATTCTCTTGAGTAATTGTATATGCCCGATCAATATGAGTATGACAATTGACCCACCCACCCTTCTTATTAATTTGATCGATAAGGTGTGCCTGAATATCCCAAAACGGTTGTACTTTTTTCATACGGACCTCACAAATTTCCAAACTTAGCGGTATAAAGCTTGTCGATGTGGCGCTTAGCGGTGTCGACCGTGGTGAACAAGGGCACGTTTTCATCGATGGCTTTGGCTCGAATCCGCTTGCCATCAGTTCCTTCTGTTTTGTCGGAGGTAGATGTGGGGACACACACCACCACATCAAATCGGCGCTCATCCAGGAGATTGCTTAAATTGGGCGCTTTCTTCTCATGAATCTTGTAGACCAAGAAGTTTGTTACCCCATGTTCGAGCAAAAAGCGGTGTGTGTTTTGGGTGGCGAAAATTTGGAAACCCAATTCCTGCAATTTTTTGGCACTCTCAAGCATTTTCTTTTTGTTTTCGGTTTTGCCAATCGAAAGTAGCGCACTCTTTTCGCCGCGCTGTTGGGCCAGGCGCATTTGTATCGAATAGACCTCGATAAAGGGTGCCGCCGTCATTACATTAAACGGTGCCGCTTTGGCATTGGTGTTGTCGAACGACACGTGATGCAATCCGTGCGGAGAAGTGAGCGCCACTACCGTAGCATGTCCTTTGAATAATTGAATTGTGACCACTCCATCGACTTTTTCGTTGATTTTATCGTTGTAGGCTCTCAGGTCATCCATAGCCGGGTCATACCACAAAGCACCATAAGTTAAGTAGCCAAACTTAATGTCCATAGTTTCTTTGAGCTCATTCTCCAACCGGGTACAGACATATTTCTCTAAGTTTTTATGGGCTTTGACGATAATATGTGCCCCCGGATGTTCATAGATGCCCCGGGTTTTCAAGCCCACCAGGCGATCTTCCACATGGTATTCAACTCCCACTCCGTGCTTGCCCCCAATTACATTGAGCTTCATGATGAGTTCGCTCAAAGGCAGGGCTTTGCCATTCAATTTTTTGGGAATACCGCGAGCAAACTCGAGCTTGACCGTTTCTGGCTTATCGGGGGTTTTGTCGATCGTCTTGCAGGCAGTTAAAAACCGCTCGATTGGTGGCACCA
>CAZVUJ010000004.1:0-17821 GCA_964630135.1 uncultured Pseudomonadales bacterium
TTTTGCTGGTTTTAAACACCTCCACTTTCCACGAACCAAATTTTTTGAGTTTCGCAGAAGTGAGCACCTGGTCTTCCCAGATGACAATTGCCGTGGACGCGGGCAGAGAGGTAGTTGTTACATACTCAAGGGTAGCTTTGAGGTTTTTGGGGCTTTTATTTTTGTGAAGTCGATCAATAACAACCGCTTTTTCTTGATCGAATAATGAGCGTGTCTCCAAAGCGGGGATGAGTTTATTGAGGTCGAGGCTGCGGCCGTCAAAAGATATAACTTCACGCTTGGTTTGGCTCCAGGCTTTTTGCAACTCATGTAAACGACTTCGACTGGCAAAGGTGTTGTCGCCGTGAAGGAGTAAAAACATGTGTGTAGTATAACAACCATTCACACATCTAAACTATTAGAGGATAATTACCGATTGCACCTTCAGCTTTAATTCGGTAAAAAGAATATGACCTTAGATAGTATTTATGATTTAAATATGATTGAACCATCCACTCCTACCCTTGAAGAGTTTGTGAATGGTTTACGCATTTCAGATCAAAGGATATTGAGTTTAGATAACAATCCTGTGCACCTATTTCACCATCGAGGATCACCAGATTCCAGACTAGGAATAGCAGGTGTTACTTCTGATAAAATTGCAGTCATAGGTATCAACTTGGATAGACTTGATCAAGTGGTTGAAACTGGCCGGGAAAAAGAATTAATTAGCTTCGTTGAAACTCATGAATTAGTTCATATAGTTAACAAAACACTACTCGTTAATATGAGCCCGAGAGATAGGCAAAATTTTATAAATAGACTCTCCTTGCTAGGCCAGCACTTAAACAGAACATATGAAGATCAATTTATCGCACATACTCTAAGCAATGGAGGTGATAGGCTCACTGCAATGCTCGATGAATCTCTGAGCACAATATTACCCTTCTTACTAAATACTGTTCCAGTGAGAGATCGAGCGAATATGTTTAATGCTGATGCTAGAGAAAAAATTGAACCTTTATTTACAGTTGTTGAAAGAGTTCTAGAGCAAGACCCGAAGCTTAGCTCTGAACTTTTAGAGCTCTACTCACCCTATTTTAATCCTGATCCTTTAACTTCCAATTAAAACCCATTTTACTTTAAGCTAAATATTTAGCTCAATAATCTGCCTGGGCGACAGTTTTATATTGGGTTGATCGAACTTATTCATACCTGCAATTACGATATTATTGATGATTTGAGAAATTGCTATGGAACAGAAGCCATTAAAGCATTAACCATTACCTACTATTGATGTGAGGTAAAGCTGGAATCGCGGCGTTTGCTCCGCCGGGCCACTTTAAGCTCCAACAGGGCTTGGCGCAAAGAGCCCTCAGCGATGCGGAAAGCCACCTCGTTATCTTTTTGCTTCATGGCTTCTTCAGCCAGGCGCTTAGCTTCCAGCGCTTTGGCTTCGTTGACATCATCGGCGTGCACGGCTGAATCAGCCATAATCGTGACTTTTGAGTTCGGGCCCACATCTAAAAAGCCACCCAACACCCCAAATTCTTCCACACTGGTGCCATCGACAAGCAGCACCACGCCATCGGCTAAGCGGGTAAACAGGGGAATATGATCGGGGAGAATAGTGAGCTCACCCGAAATAGAGGGCACCACTACCTTGTCAACCGTTTTAGACAAGAGGTGCCGCTCTTGAGTGATAATATCAAGCGTAATGCGCTTCATAGGGCTTACAGGGTCTTGGCCCGGGCGATAACGTCATCAATGGTGCCGACCATATAGAAGGCTTGCTCGGGCAGGTCATCGTGTTTGCCTGAGAGAATTTCACCAAAACCTTCAACTGTCTGCTCAATGGTAACGTAGGCGCCCTTGATGTTGGTGAATTGCTCGGCCACAAACATCGGCTGACTCAAAAAGCGCTGGATTTTACGCGCCCTGGAAACGGTCAGTTTATCTTCTGGTGACAATTCATCCACACCCAAAATGGCAATGATGTCCTGCAAATCTTTGTAGCGCTGCAGCACTTGTTGCACCCCCCGGGCGACTTCGTAGTGCCGCTTACCCACAATGTCGGGGGTCAACATTTTGGAACTCGAGGCCAAAGGGTCAACGGCCGGGAACAAGGCTTGCGCGGCCAATTGCCGATCAAGAGAAATGGTTGAGTCGAGGTGCGCAAAGGTGGTGGCTGGCGCCGGATCAGTGTAGTCATCAGCGGGCACATAGACCGCTTGGAATGAGGTGATTGAGCCGGTGCGCGTCGAGGTGATGCGCTCCTGGAGGGCGGCCATGTCTGAAGCCAGATTGGGTTGATACCCGACCGCTGAGGGGATGCGCCCCAAAAGTGCCGACACTTCAGAGCCGGCTTGGGAAAAGCGGAAAATATTGTCAATAAAAAGCAGCACGTCTTCACCCTGATCACGGAAATATTCAGCAAAGGTCAAGCCTGTTAAGGCAATACGCAAGCGGTTGCCCGGTGGCTCGTTCATCTGACCAAAAGCCAACACGGTGTTTTTGAGGACTCCCGATTCCTTCATTTCCATATAGAGGTCGTTGCCCTCACGGGTGCGCTCACCTACCCCCGCAAAAACCGAGTGGCCGGAGTGTTCTTCAGCAATGTTGCGAATCAGTTCCTGGATAATAACCGTTTTACCCACCCCGGCACCGCCAAACGCACCCACTTTGCCGCCTTTGGCAAACGGGCTAATGAGATCAATGACTTTGATGCCGGTTTCAAGCATTTGGGGGGAAGTTTCTTGCTCAATCAGGGCTGGGGCACTTTTGTGAATCGGGCTGACCATGTCGCGCTTGACTTCACCTAAACCGTCAATCGGGTCACCCACCACATTAAACATGCGACCCAAGGTGGCAGGGCCCACCGGCACACTAATCGGCTTGCCCTCGCTTTCGACCACCATCCCTCGCTTAATGCCCTCAGTAGGACCCAGAGCAATCGAGCGCACGGTGTTATTGCCCACATGCTGCTGGACCTCGAAAGTGAGCTTCATCGAGTCAGAGATAAGCTGCATGCCCGCGAGAATGGGCGGCGGGTCGCTGGTAAACACCACATCAACGACTGGTCCAATAGTCTGAATGATTTTGCCCGTATAAGCTGCCATAGATGTCTCCTTACTTTTTTTAAGAGCGCGACTCTAAGCCTGGGTTGCCAGAGTCGCCGTTGCGATATCTAAAATTTCGGCCGTAATACTGGCTTGACGCGAGCGGTTATATTCGAGTTCAAGATCACTGATAATCTCGGTCGCATTCTCACTGGCATTTTTCATGGCCACCATGCGCGCTGAATGCTCGCTGGCCTTGGCTTCCAGCATAATTTGATACAGAGCCATTTCCACGTAGTATGGCAGCAGCCAATCCAGGATTTCGGCTGCCGATGGCTCGAACATATACGTGGGCGCAAGGACAGTATCGGTTTCGCCTTGAGCGGCATATTCTTCCGTGGGGTCGACATAGTCTTCTGCGTTAATCGGCAGCAACACATCAAAGCGAAACTGCTGCACCAGGGTGCTCACAAAATCCATATACAGCACCGTGACTGATTTATACGCTTCCGCTAAAAAACCCTTAATGACCAAAGATGAAAGTGCCAGTGTATCTTGGTAGGTCAGGGGGTCGGGGATATGGTTAAATTCTGCTTCCATGAGGCCGGCGTGAGAAAGGGCAAAAGGCACGCCTTTTTGACCGGCAACCACAAAAGCTACCTTCTCCTTGTCGGCGAAATTTCTCTCGATATAGTCGTGGGCACTTCTAAACAAGTTGGTGTTGAGACTGCCCGCCAGCGAGCGGTCAGTGCTTATAAGCACCACCAAATCCTTACCGTTTTCGGGGCGGGTGAGTAGGGGATGAGTGTAGTCAGAGGACAGTTGAGCAATGGTTCGAAGGGTAGTCTGCAAGCGTCTGGCATAAGCTCGGGAAGACAAGGCTTGCATTTGGGCTCGGCGCATTTTAGATGCAGCTACCATTTCCATAGCCTTGGTAATTTGTTTAATATTTTTGGCGGACTTAATGCGCCGCTTCAGTGATTGGATATTGGACATGTCCGTAACCTAGCTAAAAACTTGGGACCACGCTAATAAGCGGCACTTCATGCTTCTACCATGATGTCGGCCTGAGAGTGGTTGTAGCTTTCAATAATTGCTTTTAGACTCTCCTCAATGTGCGGACTGATTACTTTTTCAGTGGCAATTTGGCTCAGCAGAGATGGATGCTGCGAACGCAGGTGATCGAGATATCCCAGCTCCCACTCCTTCACTTTGTCAAGTCTAACGGTGTTGACGTAGCCGGAATTGACCGCCCAAAACACGGCAATCTGTTCTTCAACGCGGTACGGCTCTTCCCAACCTTGTTTGAGGATTTCCGTGATACGCTGGCCACGCTCAATTTGAGCTTTGGTTTTGGGATCGAGGTCTGAGGAAAATTGAGCAAACGCCGCCAGATCCCGGTATTGCGCCATATCCAGTTTCATCGTGCCCACCACTTGTTTCATGGCCTTGATTTGGGCGGCTCCCCCGACACGCGACACCGAAATACCCAAATTAACTGCCGGTCGCTGACCCGCATTAAACATGTCGGTATCTAAAAAGATTTGGCCATCAGTAATCGAAATCACGTTGGTGGGAATATAGGCAGATACATCACCAGCTTGGGTTTCGATAATAGGCAGCGAGGTAATCGAGCCCCCACCCATGGCTTTACTCAGTTTCACTGAGCGTTCTAACAGCCTTGAGTGTAAGTAGAAAACATCGCCGGGATAGGCTTCGCGACCTGAGGGGCGGCGCAACAGCAGAGAAACTTCACGGTAGGCCCAGGCGTGTTTAGTAAGGTCATCATAAACCACTAACACGTCTTTGCCTTGTGCTGCAAAATATTCGGCAATCGCCGTGCCCGCATAAGGAGCCAAATATTGCATCGAGGCCGGATCAGAAGCCGATGCTGACACGATCAAGCTATAGTCGAAGCACCCATGAGTTTCCAAAATACCAATCGTTTGCGCCACACTGGAGCGCTTCTGGCCGACGCTGACATAAATGCAGATAAGATTGTCACCTTTAGCGTTAATGATGCTTGAGAGCGCAACGGCCGTTTTACCGGTGGAGCGGTCACCGATAATAAGCTCCCGCTGGCCACGGCCAATCGGGATCATGGCATCCACGGCTTTAACCCCGGTTTGCACGGGCTGCGACACGGGGGCGCGGTCCAACACTCCGGGAGCCACTTTATCCAGTGGCATAAAGGCGGAGGGTTTGAGCTCACCCTTGCCATCCAAAACCACACCCAAAGGATCAACCACGCGGCCAATAATATCGTCACTAACTCCTATAGTGAGCAATCGTCCGGTGCCAACCACCGTATCGCCTTCTTTAAGGTGTTTGTCGTCACCCAGAATAATAACCCCAATGCTATCGGCATTGAGGTTGAGGGTGAGCCCGAGCGTGTTTTGAGGAAATTGAACCAGTTCTCCCAACATCACCTCAGCAAGACCATTCACCTGAGCAATGCCATCGCCTAGCTGCGTAACGGTGCCCGAAGATACAGGTTTGAGTTGGGGGCTAAAGGCGTCAATGTTTTTTTGTAGCTGTTCAATAAGCGTGGTTGTTTTTGCCATAAAGCCTTTTAAAAAGTTTCTTTTAAGCGAGCTTGGAGCGCAAATCAATAATCCTCGCTTTAAGGGAAAAGTCGAGAACTTTGCCATTAAAGTGTATGCGCATTCCGCCCATCAAATCGGGGGTAATTCTATTTTCAACCGTAAGGTCAGTTTTTGACTTTACCATAGCCCTCACCTCACCCAATTGGGTTTGGGTTAAGGGAATAACTGATTCAATAAGCAGAGTGCTTGTGTTCATAGAAAGTCTATGCCAAGGTAATGCCTTTTAATTCTTTCAGTTGAGCATCAATGATTTTCTTTTGCTCGGTGTCCGATAAAGCGCCAGCCAATACCTGTTTGGTCGCCTGAGTTACAAGGTCTGCCATACGGCTTTCCAAATCTTTAGCTTCTTTGTGCATTTTGGCTTCAAAAGCTCGTTGTTCGCCTTCCAAAGATTTTTTAGCCTGTTCCCGAGCTTTTTCGAGAATAGTATTGGCTTCTTTTTCTGCTTGTTTCTTGCTGGCAGCAATAATGTCGCGTGCCTCATCTCGGGCGGTTTGCAACGCTTGCTTCACCTGTTTTTCCATGTCTTGTTCTTTTTTCAGATTTGCTTCCGCTGCACGTAAGCCTTGCTCAACGCGGCTGGAGCGCTCTTCAAGCACTTTTTGAATGGGACCAAGCAAAAACTTCCATATCACAAAAGCGACGACCCCAAAATTGATGGCCTGAAAAATAATGGCTGGAAATGATATATCCATGATAATTCTCCCTCTAGTAACCTGCTTACTTTTCCTTACACAAACTTCAAAATAAGGGCAATAACCAGGGCATAAATAGCAATAGCTTCGGCAAAGGCCACACCCAAAATCATGTTGGTTTGAATTTTGCCTGATGCCTCTGGATTGCGGCCAATTGCTTCCAAACCCTTAGACACAATCATACCGATTGCCATAGCTGGTCCGAAGCCGCCCAAAGCAATAGTTAAACCAACAATGATGTTATTGGTGTTGATAATGGATTCCATACTTTTTCTCCTTATATAATGGGTAGCCCGCGCATAATTAATGAATACACTCTAATGCTCTTCGGCATGTCCTTGAGTCGCAAGCGACATAAAGACGATCGAGAGCATGGCAAACACTAAGCCCTGAATGGCACCCACAAATATCTCCAGGCCAATAAACGGGATAGGGGCGATAATGGGAACCAAAAAGGCAATGACGGTAAGCAATACTTCGCCGGCAAAGATATTGCCAAACAGACGGAAAGCAAAAGAAATGATCTTGGAGAATTCGGAAATAAGCTCCAACAAACCGACAAAAGCGTTGATACCCTTGAGGTTGAAAAACTTAGTGAAATAGGCGAGGCCTACATATTTCACCCCCATAACTTGCGTGGTGATAACGGAAATCAGTGCTAGGGCAATGGTGGTATTGAGATCAGCCGTTCCCGGGCGAAACAGGGGCACCATGTTAGTTTCAGCGTCATGTGCCTCTGCCGATGTCTTGGTTGCTTCTACCGCACTCACTCCTTCATGAAACTCGCCTGTTTCAGCTGATACCTCTTCTGCTGCCAGGGGGGCATGAGCCATCTCGTCGGCTGCAAGCGCCAAGGGCACTGTGGTCAGCGACACTTCCCTGGCTTCATGGGCTTCGGGAACCAGAATGGTGCCGACACCCGGCAATAAACCAAACCAATTGTTGAAGAGAATCCACAAGAAAAAGGACAAGGTGAGGGGAGCGATCGCTTTTGTTTTAGTTAAAGAACCCGTCACACTTTGCACCAAATCCAGATACCCACTCAGTATTGTCTCCAAAACGTTTTGAAGGCCAGTTGGCCTTCGAGTTGTTTTTATTTTGGAGCTTGCGTAAAGGGAAAAGGTAATTAAGAGAGCAGATATAATGAGGGAAGTGAACATCGAGTTGGTTACCGCAAACCCCGCTACATTCAGCACCGGTTCGGCAGCCAAAGAAATATGGACACTAGCCATATGCGTGCTATCTACTAAATACGTAATCTAATGAAAACCAAAGGTATTCTAACTACGCTTGAGATCTTTGTCAAAGAGGGAAAATGCCTGAGAAAATGCCGACTCACCCTCACTTCCTACCTGCAGTCATCCTGAGCCTGGCTGAAAGCCAAAGGAACAATGATCAGGGTTTACTCATGTGCAAGTCTTTGTTGTGTGTAGAGACGTAGCACCGCTACGTCTCAAGACAAAAAGACGTGGCACTGCCACGTCTCTACGTGAAGCTTTATTTTTTGCTAGCGTACACGAGCTTCACCCTGTCTATCCCTGAGATCATTCTTTAAAGCCTTAGGTGTAATGACCGCACCGTATTGTGTAAGTGACATCTGTAGGTGGGTCAGGGGAAATCAGGATAATTTGATTGCTTGAAAAACATCCTAAGGACTTCTCACTTCGTTCGAAGAATAAATGAAACATGTATTATTCGATCCTGCTCAACGCGGGAAAGAATACCCAATCCCAAAAGACACACTTCTACGAAGTTTCGCACTGTATATTCCCGAGGTCATTCTGGAGCATGAGTAAAACTCAAGCGATAGAATCTCGTGTAAATGACGGGATTCCTGAATCAAGTTCAGGACAGGCTCTATCGTCCAGCCTTTCGCGAAAAGCTGGACTCCAGGATGGCAGGAAAGACACTGCGAAGCTCATGACTTCTCAGGTCTCACCGAGCTCGACTCGATTACCTTCGAAGAAGGACGCAAGAAATGCGTCCTGCCCTGGAGCTTTTAAACTCGTGCTATTCTCTATCTAAGCTTACTAAGGCTATACTATATACGACTATGCCCCATGCATTCCTGCGCTTGAAACCCGCCAAAACCGACGAAATCAGCCCCGAAGCGGCGCAAAACCTCTACGCCGCCTTCCTTAATTTCTCGAGGCGTTCCACCGTGGAGCGCCTGCTGTGGAAACCGGGCAGCACCCTAAGCATGGAATTGGCTACCATTGAACAGAAAACCCGGCTCTACTTGGCATCTCCTGAGAAACTGAAGCACTACTTTACCAGCCAAGTTTTGAGCCAATATCCCCGGACCTTGGTGAGTGAGGACACGATTGACCCCCTCGATCAGGTGAGGGCTGGCAAATATTCAGCCTTGGCTTGGCTCGAGTTGTCGAACTCCTACCATTTTCCCATCAAGACCTACAAACTGGCGGGTGAAGCCAACCCTCTGGCCGCCGTATTGGGTTTCTTAGGCAAACTAGGCGAGCACGAAGCCGCCCATGTGCAAGTCTTACTTCGGGGCCCGGCGTCGCCTAAAAAACTGGAGCGCACCATTCGCGACAGCATGAAGTTCACCGATAGCGAAGGCAAAGTGGTGACGAATGAATACAGCTCCTTGTTGCAATCCAAGCTCCAGGCACCCCTGCTTGAAGCTCAGGTGCGCCTCTTGTTTGCAGCCGACAGTGAGGAAGTGCTGCAAGCCAAACTATCAGAATTATCCGGCGCCTTTGGTGCCTTCACTTTGGCCGAAAGCAATAGTTTTGCCAGCAAACCGCAACACGGCTCACGCAAAGATGCCCTGTTAACCAAAACCTATGAGCGGGGATTTTATTTCTGGCAACCGACACTCATCTTGAATCTCAACGAAATTGCGACCCTCTTTCATTTGCCTGACAAATCGATGGAGCTCGTGCGCGGCATCGATTGGGGCAAAACCATTATGTATGAAAGCCCCGACAATTTGCCTGTCGCGGAACTCTGTGAAGACGAAGAAGCACGACGCCAAATTAATTTTTTTGGCTCCACCGAGTGGCGTAACCGCGAAGCTGTATTTGGCATCAAAAAAGACGACCGCCGACGCCACACCTATATCATTGGGAAAACCGGTGCCGGCAAATCGACCATGATCGCCAATATGGCCATCAACGATATCAGGAATGGTGAGGGCGTGGCGGTCATCGACCCACATGGCGATTTGTCGGAGATGATTCTGCGCTATATCCCCAAGCGCCGCGTCGCTGATGTCGTTTATCTCGACCCCACCCTTTCCACCGAGCGATCGTTTGGCCTCAATCTCTTTGACCCCGATGCAGTCGACAATATGGATGTCATCGCCTCGGGCATCGTATCAGTTTTTTACAAGCTCTATCACTATTCTTGGGGCCCGCGCCTGGAATACATTTTGCGCAATGTGATTTTGAGTTTGCTGCACATGCCTGAAACCACCTTTATGGATATCCCCAAGCTTTTGACCAACGATTCGTTTCGCTCGCAAGTAATTGGAGTCTTGCGCGACAAAGATCCGGTGCTCACCGCCTTTTGGCAAGACGAGTTCAACAAAATGAATGACAAGCTCAAAACCGATGCCATCTCGCCGGTGCTTAACAAGGTAGGACAATTCTTATCCGCTCAAAGCATTAGAAATATTTTGGCTCAGCGGACTTCTAGTTTTTCGTTTGATCAAGTTATGAACGAGGGCAAAATTTTGATCCTGAATCTGTCCCAAGGCAAGCTAGGGGAGGACACAACGGCCTTGATGGGTGCCATGTTTATCACTAAAATTCAATTGACGGCCATGAAGCGCGTCCATATGCCCGAAGAGGAGCGCAAAGACTTTTTCCTCTATGTCGACGAGTTTCAAAACTTCGCCACCACCAGTTTTATCAAGATTTTGTCGGAGGCGCGCAAGTATCGCCTAAACCTAACCATGGCCAATCAGTATATTGGCCAGGTGGATGAAGACATTCAAAAAGCGGTCTTTGGCAATGTTGGTAGTCTCGCAACTTTTGTAGTGGGGGCCTCTGACGCTGAATTGTTTGCCCGAGAACTGGGTGAGCCGTTCACCGCTCAAGACCTGGTTAACCTGGGCAAATATGAAATCCTCATGAAAATGGCTATTGACGGCTTGACCTGCACCCCGTTTGCCGCCAAAACCCTGCCCTTACCCTCAGTCGTCAACGACAACAAAGACAAAATCATCCGCGCTTGCCTCGAGCGCCACTATCGCAAAATTTCCTAATCACCTACCGCGGGCAAGTTTCATAGCTGACTACTCAGGCTAGTCATCCTGCATTTGATACGAATACGAGTTTCGCAGTTATCTAAAAACAGGATGTTGTCATTCCGAGCTTGTCGAGGAATCCCTTCAAGATAAGGTTACACCGCAGGGATCTCTCGACGTTGCTCGAGATGACACAAACACAAGGTGCGAAACTCATGACGGAATGCAGTGTGTGCACAAGCACCCAACCACTTAATCCTTCGTTTCAAATCCCACAATCACACTCACTTTATTATGCTTAACCCGCACAATGCCACCATCGATCTCGATGGTTTGGCTCGCGCCCGTTTTCGGATAAATAATAACCTTACCTGGTTTTAGTTGAGAGTAGAGCGGGGTGTGATTGGGGAGAATTGAAAGTTCTTGTATAAACCCTGGCACCACCACCCGCACGGCCTTGCCTTCCCACAAGACGTTGTCGGGGTTCACAACCACCATTTCCATGACCGATTGCTCAACAAGCGGTGTTAACTTCTCACTAATAGCTTGTGCGAGGACATCTGCCATAACTATTTCTTCTTCATCTTCGCTTCGGCTTCCTCGACCCGACCGATCAAATAAAAAGCATCGTCGGAATATTCATCGTATTCACCGCCTAAAATCGCTTGAACCCCCACCACCGTTTCACTCACGGTAATATATTTGCCCGGGTTGTTAGTGAATTGCTCGGCGGTAAAAAACGGCTGGGAGAAAAATTTGATGATTTTTTTTGCTCGTTGCACCGTCACTTTTTCTCGCTCGGATAACTCGCCCTCACCCAGAATCGCAATAATGTTTTGCAGCGAGCGATAGCGCTCTAGCACCTGCAGCGTTTCTTTGAGCGTTTTGTAGTGGTCTTCGCCCAAGGTTTCGCGGTCAACTGACGAACTGGAGGCCAAGGGGTCCATGGCCGGAAAGATTTTCTGGGTGGCAATTTTGCGCGACAAGACCACCACTGAATCAAGGTAGGAGAAAATAGCCTGAATTGCTGGGTCAGAGAAATCGTCAGCAGGCACGTAGACGGCTTGGACCGAGGTAATCGAGCCACCGGGTGTGGACACAATCCGCTCCTGGATTTCCCCGAGTTCGGTGCTCATGGTGGATTGATAACCGGTTTCGGAAGGAATTTTCCCTAAGACCGTCGCAATCTCAGCCCCAGCCTGGATGAAGCGGAAAATGTTGTCAATAAACAGCAGGATTTCTTTGCCGGTTTTGTTGCGAAAATACTCGGCCACGGTGACACCGGTTAAAGGTGTCCTGAAGCGCATCGCCGGATACTCGTTCATTTGCCCGAGTACAATGGCTACGTTTTCTAAAACCTTAGTTTCCTCCAGGGTCAGCACCAACTCATTGCCCTCCCGGGTGCGCTCGCCCACACCAGCAAAGACCGATTTGGTGCCATGCTTCATGGTGGTGTTATGGATAATCTCGGTGACTAGTTGGGTTTTGCCCACACCGGCTCCCCCAAAGAAGCCAATTTTGCCGCCTTTCAAAAAGGGAGTAAAAAAATCAATCGATTTGATCCCCGTTTCGATGACTTCCTGAGCACTTTTGACTTCTTCAAAAGTGGGGCTGGGCGCATGAATCGGTGCCGTGTCCGTCGTGTGAATCACCCCACGGTTGTCGACGGGCGTGCCAAAGACGTTGATCACCCGTCCCAGCAGTCCATCCCCGACAGGCACACGTAACACATCCCCCGTATTGACTACAGCCAAGCCAAGTTTAAGGCCGGCGGTTGGCGACATGGCGAGGCAGCGCACTTGTTTGGTGGACAGATGCTCAAACACTTCCAGAATTAACCGATGCTTGCCCTGCACTTCCAGGGCAAAGTTGATATCCGGCAGTTCCAGGGGAAAGTAGACATCAACAACCGCGCCTTTGATGGCCACGACGCGACCGACTTGCTTGCGCGAAAAGCCTCGGACTTTGGTTTCCAAATCAGTCGGTTCTTCTACGTTGAGGTTAGTAAGTTTGGTCATGAGTATTAAGTCAGTCTACGGTATACCAGCCTACCCACTCAAGCCTCATCGGCCCACAAGGTCCGACCAGCCTGGACTTCCTGAATTTTTTTGTCAATCACTTTGCGTCGCGCTTTGTTGTATTGCAATTGCAATTCCTTGAGTAAATCTTCGGAGTTATCGGCGGCCGTCTTCATGGCCAACATCTGGGCCGTATAGAGCGAAAGCCTGGAATCCAAAATTTGCTGGCGAAAGAGGGCATAGCGCAATTTAGAGCTTAAGGAGCGAATCAGCTCATCGATATTGGGCTCAAAAAGATATTTGCCCTCTGTGGCTTCTTTTTTGGCCTCAACTTCGGTAATGTTGGGAATCACCAACTCCAGAAACACCACTTCGCGGGTGGCCGTATTAATAAACTTCGAGTAAATCATAAAAATCTGAGTGTAGTAATAAAACATGCCAATTAAAGGCTTTAAGTCGACAATTGTAGGTTGCTCGGGCATCCTAAAGGGGAAAAAGCGGAGGTTGCTTTTTTTCTCCAGCTTATAAAAATAGTCTTGGCCCTTTGAACCCACCACAAACCAATCGGCTGAGAGGTAGTGCGGCAACACTTGATCCACTTTGGTAAAAATTTCCGTGTTATAGCTGCCGCACAAGCCTTGATCGGTGGAAATCACAATAATGGCAGTGCGCTCTGGCTTTTTGGCTGCTTTTGGCTTGGATTTCTTGGTGCCTTTTTTGGGTGTTGCCCCTCCATAGAGCTCTTGTTCCAACCGTTTTTGTTTCTCCAGTTGCAACTCCAACAAAACAAGGGTGGCTTCATCCACAAACCGGCGCGAAGACATGACAATTTTCCTCAATTTCGCCATGCGCGCCGCCGCAATTTGCTGCAAGCTGTGGGCAAATTCACCCACCGAGTGAACCACGATTTTTTGCTCTTTGATTTCGTTGATTGAAGGCATGAGTGGTACTAACCCAATGCAAAAGCTTTGCTAAACAAACGATAGACTTCGTCTAAAAACGGATCGACTTCTTCGAGAGTTTTGGCAGTATCCAGCAAACTTTTAAGCTCAGCTGGGGCGTGTTGGCGATAAAAGTCGGTGAATTCTTTTTTGAATGTTTCCACTTGCGCCAAATCCAACTCATCCATGCGGGCAGAACAGGCAATGGCCAGCATGGCCACTTGCTCGTCACTGCTCAAGTTCAGCGCAGACTCTTGGGAAAAAATTTCTTTGATGCGCTTGCCGCGCTTGATTTCTTGCAGTGTTTCTTCGGCCACCTCGGTGTTAATCGTTTCAAACGACTTGACTTCGGCGTAGCGGGCCAGGATCCGTGAAGCTAATTCGCCAACCCGGGCCAACAGCTTCGTTTGCACCTTGGAGCCAATACGCGACACGGATGCGCCCGAGTTAACAGCCGGCAACACGCCCTCGTTCATCATATTGGCATCCAAAAACACGTGGCCATCGGTAATCGACATAAGGTTGGTGATAATGTAGTCGGACAGGTCGCCGCCTTGGGTTTCGGCAATGGGCAGGGCCGTGATCGAGCCCAAGCCCAGTTTGCGCGACACTTTGGCCGAGCGTTCTAGGAGGCGGGAGTGCAAAAAGAAGATGTCCCCAGGGTAGGCGTCGCGGCCGGGGGAGCGCTTGAGCAGCAAGGATACCTGACGATAGGCTTTGGCTTGCTTGGAAAGGTCGTCATAGACAATAAGCACGTTTTTGCCCTCATACATAAAGGCTTCAGCAATGGCGACACCCGCATAGGGCGCAATGTATTGCAGCGTTGGCGGTTGGTTGGCCAGGGCCATAACTAGGGCCGTGTAGTCGAGTGCCCCCCGGGCTCTCAACAATTCCACCGTTCCCTTGGCTTTGGCCGCCTGCACTCCAATGCCCACATAGACACAAATAATATCGTGTCCTTTTTGGTTGGAAATGACATCGAGCATAGTCCGAGTTTTGCCCGTCTTGCGATCTCCCACAATCAGTTCTCGTTGTCCCTTGCCAATGGGGATGGTGCTATCGATCACCATTATGCCTGTGTGCATGGGCGCATCAATGGGCTCGCGGTCCATCACCCCGGGTGCGGGAAATTCCACATCCCGCCGCTTGGTGGTGCCAAGAGAACCCAAACCATCTATCGGGTTGCCCAAAGGATCGATGACCCGGCCAATGAGTTCGTTGCCTGAGGGGATTTGTAACCGAGCGCCGGTGGTCACCGCTTGCTGGCCGCGTTTCACCTTAGTGTAATCACCCATAATGACCGCCTCGACACTCTCAGGAGTGACCCCCAAAATAAAGGCTTTTTCTTGAGTTGTTTCGGTTTTGATCAGTAAGACTTCCTCAATCGTGGCTTTATCGAGGCCTGACACGCGCACCACCCCGTCACCCACGTAGGTAACTTCACCGACCTGTTGGACAAATTCCTCAGACACATCCTGAGGAAAGGCAAAATCAAGGATTTTGGGAAACGAGAGGGTTTGCTTGTCAGCATCGATGTGCTTTTCGCTGGAGTCGCGCGGATCAAAGGCAATGGTTTGGGCGACAGCTTCGATGGTGTCTTCGATTTTGTTGATAAAGGACATGGCATTTTTAAGTATAACCCAAGTTCACACTCAAACTTGTGCATAATGGTGTTAGTCAATTATAATCAAAAACCTATGGCTGACACTCTTTTTGGACCAAATGAAATCAACCTCATCATTGACCTTGGCTTAAGTCTGTTTGCCGGGTTTTTCATTGGAGCTGAACGTGAATCTCGAGGCAAAGACGCAGGTATCAGCACGCACACAATGGTAATTGCGGGTGCGATGCTATTTACATTCATCTCGAGCATTGTGGATCCGGCCTCAAAATCGCGTATTGCCGCTCAAATCGTATCGGGAATCGGATTCTTAGGCGCAGGCCTTATTGTCAAAGATGGCGCCAATGTAAAAAACTTGACTACGGCCGCAAGTATTTGGGTATCTGGCGCTATCGGCATGGCTTTTGGATTTAATTACCACGTTATTGGGGTCATCGTGACCATTGCAGTAGCTTTCATCCCGCGAATTCCCCACATCAACAAAAAAAGCCCTGAGTCAAAAGCGTTCAAAAACTGAATAGATAGAAAAGGGTATTTAAATATTCTAGCAAAATATAAAGATTTTTCTTGATAAACAGCTTTGTTTGTTGTATAAATATACTTATCACGATGGCCAAGCTAAGCAACCTAAGGTTTCGACCGAACGTTGATCTTGGTCTTTTTGATTTCACGAGAAGCTTATAATAAATCGACCCGCACGATAAAACGATCGAATTTCCGCAGCAAGCTAGAATATTTTCTATCTGGTGCAATCAAACGATCAAGTTTGTCTTTTTGCACCAAATATTCCACCAAAGTTGCCCCCAGTCTAGGCTGGGCTGGGCTGAGGTTGGTGGGCGCCGAGTTTGGCTTCGGTCTGTTTGATCGACGTCAACCATTCGTGCTGGAACTGCTGGAACTTGGAGCGCAGCGACATGTCATAGATCATGTTGCCAAACTTGACCTGCGCCCCCCCTAAAATAGCCGGGTTGACTTCGTGTTGAATAATCACCTTTTTGCCAAAGACATTGGAAAGATCGGTGACGATTGCTTTGATTTTTTTGGCTTCCAATTCCCGGGCAGTGGTCAGCGACAACACAGCCACATCTTTAGTGGAAAGCTGAAACTCCTGCACGAATTTGTCAAAGTAGTCGATTTCATCGTTGACAAACAACCACAACTTTTCGTCGTTAAGTTCGTCGCTAAAAAAATCATAGAGCAGTGGCTCTTCCACCGAGCGAATGAGATACAGCAATTGGGTTCTTTTTTGAGCCGTGGAGAGGGTTTTGTCCGAGGCAATGGCATGCGCGTGGAGCTTGAAGCCCTTGTTTTGGGCCATATCCTCCAGGGTTGCCGAAATAAGCTTAAGTGTTTCAGTGGTGTAGATTCGCCCCAAAAGTTTCTGGCCCAAACGGTTAATGCCTTCACGCATGCTCATAGTTGTTCTCTTTTGTT
This sequence comes from uncultured Pseudomonadales bacterium, assembly GCA_964630135.1. Lineage (GTDB taxonomy): Bacteria > Patescibacteriota > Microgenomatia > UBA1400 > RBG-16-45-19 > CAYYKL01. The sequence goes on from CAZVUJ010000004.1 coordinate 16,567, forward strand.
TCAACTGTAATAGTTCGACTTAAACACTGTGCTTGTCATTCTCGAGGAGGCAGCGAAGCCGAGTTAGACTCGGCGAAGCATGCCTGCATCGGGAATCTATATGTTTTAAAGCCTGGATTCCCGCTTAAAGCGGGAATGACACTTACGTAACTCCTGTTATTTGTTATAACTGTAATAGTTCCCTGCCGCGTAATGAGGGAGAGAACTCACCTAGTTAATTCGTCCGCTGTTGCTGCAGCTTGATTTCTTCAATGGCCTTGTCAATGAGTTGCTCGTGCTGTTTCTCGTCCAACACTTCGCCAATCACTTTGCCGGTTATCGCCATCACCAATTTGACCAAGTTTTTCTCAATTTCCTGATAGCGCTTTTCGCGATAGTCGCGCAAGTCTTTTTCGGCCAGAGCAAACAGCTCGGCAATTTCGTCCTTGGCACTTTTCAAGATTTCTTTGCGCTCCTGTTTGGCATCCAGGATGATCTGCTCATATTCTTCCTTTGCCTGCGTTTCGAAAGCCTCAGCAATCTCCTGAACTTTTTTGACTACCAGCGCCGCCTTGGCCACTTTTTGATTGGCTTGTTGCTGAGCCAAGACTTTGTGGGTCTCGAGTTGCCCCTTAGCACTGGACAAAAACTTGGCCAGCTCTTTTTCATGGGAGCGGGAGCGGCGCATGAAATAGATGACAATCACAATAATGTAGGCAACGGTGATAGCCGAATAGGCAAGCAGGGTTTTGTTCATGGGCAGTTGAGTAGTGGTTTTTTTACTCGAGCACTACTACTGTAGCACTTATGCGCGATATTTTTAAGCCGAGGTTTCCTTTCACATATTCACGGGTTTCGCACGTGTACCAAGCAGGGTAATATTGTCATTCCGGAATTGAAGTTGTTCTAGGTAAACTTTATTTACAACGTTTAGCAAAATATTGGCAGATTCGTTAACTAGCGGATAATGAGAAACGCTGCCACGACGGCCAGAGAAGCCACTACGATAAAGGCGAACAAAGAAACATAGAGATTGGCCTGGAGCTTGCCCTTGGCGTAGGGATTGCGACCAATGGCTTCCAGGCCCCGCGACACCATAATCCCTCCACCAATGCTCGCGCCCAAGATCCCGAAACCCGCCGCAATGCCGCCACCAATGTAGCGCACAATGGTGAATTTGTTGAGGTTTTTGGTTTTCAGGAGTTCATCGATTTTACCGGATATCGAAGCCCCCAGCACGTCGCCAAACCCCTCCCCACCACCTTCGCCTAACGCT
>CAZVUJ010000005.1:0-16575 GCA_964630135.1 uncultured Pseudomonadales bacterium
ACAACGTTAGAAACAATGCCTTGATTTGACTGTTTCGTTTCGGTTGTTTGCTTGTCTTCCACTTTAACGGTGTTGTCGGATTTGGCGCCATTATCTTTGACTTCGATGTCGGTGCTCGCGAGGGCAGGCCCGGCCACGAGAACTAACATACTAAGCGCCAAGAGACTTTGTTTAATTGAATTCATGCTTACTTCACCCCCTTTCTTTTTTAAGATTACAAGCCCATCGTAACTACAAAAAAATGAGAGTGCAAGGGTTACTATGGGTATAGTTTGTTTGCAATCAGTAAGAATTAGGAAAGCAGGTGATCAAGTATTCTTTTTACGCGCTGCTGCTTAACAATAGTTGCCTTTGGGAAAGAAGCTTGCAGTAGCCTAGAATGGTATGTGCGAAACACTCCAGCGAGGCACCAAAAAGACATAGCTCAACCACACTATAAGCCTCTTAGACAAGTTAGTAATCCCCAAAGCCGCACGGCTAGGGTACAATAGAGTTTGCCATGACCTTTTCTAAAATGAAGCCCGTTTACTTTCTTTACACCTCACTTGCCGTTGCCCTTGTGGGCACTACTTTAAGCCTGTATTTTAGCGATGTCCTGGGCTTGCCGCCGTGCAAATTGTGTTGGTATCAGCGCATTGCTATGTATCCCTTAATCCCCTTGCTGGCACTGGGCATAAAATATAAAGAAAAGCGGATCGCCCTGTATGCGCTACCTCAGGCCGTTATTGGATTAGTTATTGCCGCCTATCATAACCTTATTTATTACGACGCACTGCGCCACGCGGGCACCTCTGGCTTAAATATCGTTGATTGCGGTATTGGCGTGCCTTGCACCGATCAGCAACTGCTTCTGTTTGACTTCATCTCGATTCCCTTAATGTCCCTGGTCGGCTTTGGCATTATTGTTGCCTGTCTCTATTTCTTCCACCAACGCTCACACAAAACATTTCTCTCCTTCAAACTTGGACTGAGCAGCGCGCGCACTTGAATTGCTGCTGGTTATGCGCTACATTGATTTTGGTCATTAACAACTCTTTATTTCACGCATTACGGAACTCCGGTTTGATTCCGGGACTGTGCCGCAACTGTAACGTTTGAGGATTCCCCTCCTCAAAATAAGTCAGGTCTGTAGCGTGAAGGTTTTTTTATCCCGAGCAGGAACCAATCTCATGCATAGTCTTACCATGAGCCTTCTGTCCGAAGGCTTTTTTAGTTTACCCTCCCCATTGCTGCCCTTGTGCTCCAGCATTTTTCCACAGACTCAAGCAATCACCTCACCATTTTTCTTCTGTGAAGCATCGTCACTATCGCGGATTTTTTTATGACAGTTGAAGCTGGTCAAATCGCAAAAGCAGGCATGCAAGAATCAATGGAAGCACTCAATAATGGTGGTTTTTTTAATGTCTTAGCCGAAGTCGATGCCCTATGCGAAAGTTATAGGCAAAAAGGACGAATAACACCCGACAGCCTAGCTTACGCTCGACAAAATCATACCACCGCTATGCTTGAGGCAGTCTCTAAAAAATGGGGAGACGTATTTGCTCACCGACGAACATGGAGTCTTGACAGAGCAGAGTATATCGACTGGGGCTATCCTTTTTGGTCGCAGTTTATGGCAAATGGACTAAAAGTCCGAGATTTACCTCTCTTCGAATTAGACAGAAGGACCGTGGAATATCAACACGAGGGCTTATTAACGCTAGCGACAATGGTAGCCTTGGCAAAAGCTTTTCCTTTGCAAGGAATCGTGCTGATAATATCTCCTTTCCCTGAAGAAGAATCGCCCACTTTTGTTGAAAGTTTGGGCTACCGGCCCACGGAGCGCACCGCAAAAGTACGTGCAGAGGTGTTTCACGCAGGCGTGAGAATGACTGTGGAACTCGCCGTGAGCAACAGTCAGTTAGCCGTGTGGAATGAGGTGTGGTCACGCTGGGGCGGTGAGCCGGCTTCAACAACCACAGAGCTACTTGGAAATTGGCTTTGGCTGGATGGCGAGGCTGACGAATGGGAAACTCTTGCTCTTATTGCCCAAGAATACGACGCTGCCCTAAGGACTGCTGACTCTGAAAAGAGTTGCTACTTTCTAGGTAATCGGGTTGCTGAACCTCAAGATTTACACGAATATTTGAACAAGTTTCAGGAACATCGAAGCGCCCTTACAGAAACGACCACCTTAGTAGATCGATTAATGGAGCTTACCGAAACTCTAGCTCAGTCACAAATTGATACACGTTGGACCGAAGCAGGACATGAACGACTCAGATTTTGGCTCAATCAAGATGTTACAGTCATGAGTTCTTCCGAACAAGCTGTTTTGCTTGAGGCTTTGTCATCTGGTGCTGTGCCACGAAGAGCCCTGGAAATAATAATGACCAAGGAACTTATTCTGTCATGGTCGTTAGCAACAACAATAATTAATCCTCATAAAGCACAAAAACTTTTCGGCTCTAGGATTACTCAAGAGGTGACTCAGGCTATACGTAGTACTCAGAAACGCACCGACATTGTTCTCCCCAATCAACTGCGTCGATGGGATGACTGGGTATCCCAAAGCTCTCAGCTTATGCAACAGTACTATGTCGCTTGTGGCGGTACGATTGGCGGCGGGTGGGGTGGTAATTTTGGCAACTTCTATCAACTACCCCTCTTTGAAGTCGCCAGCCTCCTGGGAGGAGGAATTGATGAAAGCAACGACTGGTATGACTGTCCATGTGGCTATCGTAATCGCATCGATGCCAAAAGAGGAGATTTGATTGGAGAAAATGGAAGGGTTTGTGAGGGATGCGGAAAGATTCCTGCTCGTCGATGCCGCTAGCATGAATGTTACAATGAACCTCTTACCTTATGATTATTTACTTTGTCCGTCATGGTGAATCTGAAGGTAATGTTTCCAAGATTCATCAAGCCCCTGAAACACCTCTTTCGAATCAAGGAATTGCCCAAGCTCAGTTGGTGAAGCAACGGCTTCATGCCATCTCCTTTGAAACTATTGTCTGCAGTGATTATCGCCGGGCTCAACACACCGCTCAAATTATTCAGGCTGACACCAAGGTGCCGATTATTGAAACCGTGCTGCTACGAGAGCATCGCCTACCCAGCGAAATGAAGGGCTTGGCTGCTGACCACCCTCAAGCCCGTTTAATTAAAGAGTCATTGATCGCGGCTAAGCATGATCCTGACTACCATTTTAGCGATGAGGAAAATCTGTCAGATTTAATCACTAGAGGCCGTGTAGCCCTTGAGTTCTTGCGCTGCCTACCCCACCAAACGCTCGTTGTTGTTACTCATGGCAATTTTCTCAAGTGTATGTCTTTGTGTATCGTGTTTGAAGCATTGGTTAGCCCGGCTCTGATCGGTGCTAGCTTTAAGAACTTGAAGACAACCAATACCGGCATTACCATGGCTGAGTATTCCGATAGCTCGTGGAAGCTAATTACTTGGAATGATTCGGCTCATTTGGCTTAAGGTGAACGGGTCAATTATCTCAAGTTACTTCATAAATAGGTTGTGCAATGAGTGATCTTTGTTATACTGGATTCTGTTACCAAATAGACGGAGATTTTCACCATGAAAATAACCAAATGGTCGTCTTTGTTACTCGTTACCTTGCTGGCTGGCACACTCGCCGCCTGTTCTCAACAAACCACTGTTGAAGAGCCAATGCCCGAAGAGTTGCCCGCTGAAGAGTCCGTGATGGAAGAAGAAAGCATTATGGAAGAGGAAGTGATTGAAGAGGAACCAGTTGAAGAAGAGGTCATGGAAGAAGAAGTTATCGAGGAAGAAGCGGTCGACGAAGAACTCTAAACTTTTTTTGTGCATCACCAACCGGCTTTTTTGGAATATGAAAATGTTTCAAAAAGCCGGTTTTTTGTGGCGGTGCTCACATAAGTGAGCGCAGCGCGCAATACTCGCATTTTGAATCAGAACAGCGGTCATTCCAAAAAGATAGAGTAGTTATTTCCTGCGCCACTCGATAAATCGTTTCTTTAAGCTCTAATTCCTCCTGAGGAGTAATCACAAATACCTCACGGGCAAACTGACCGCTTGGTTTTGGCTTGATAAAATCAATGACTCCCTCAATCATTTGGTATGCTCCGCCCCGAAATTCGTTAAGCAATAGCTTGTAGAAAACCAGTTGTCGTTTGTAATCCCCAGTGCCGGTCTTTGTTTTGCCTTCGATGTCATTGCGGGATTTCGGTTTGCCCGTCTTAAAATCCCAGACCCGCACCTCATTGCGCGCCGAGACTATTTGCACTAAATCCAATTTGCCGCTTAAAGAAATGGTGTCCGTCAAGCCAATGCGAGGGATGGATAGCTCCGACATAAACGGCGGCACAATTGTGCTGGCACGCTCCTTGAGATAGGGGGGCACATACAGCTGAGCTTGCGCAATCAAGTCATTTTTTTCCTGGGCACGCAGCGTTTGCCTGCCAATATAACCTTCAAAACTTTCAAACGCAAGCGAGGCTTTATCGACTCCTTTGGCGCTAAAAAAAACATGTAAAGCCTGGTGGATAGCCGAGCCAAATACGAGGGGAGCAGTTTTAGCTTCAGGCAACAAGACTAAGTTGCGAAAGAAATAGCGCCAGGGACAGGTGAGGTAGTTATTCAAAGCACTCACCGACAGGCTCTGGCGGGCAAACGTCGCTGCCACAAATGACCGCAGTTCGTCAAGCGCTGTACTGCGGTTGCTCACAAACCCAACAGGGGTTAATACCTGCACCTGATTTTGCGCAAACCAGCGGGAAAAATCCTCGAGTGTTGCCGTTTGCGGCTCATCCTGTTCTCGTTCAAGTTCCTGAATAAACATACTGGGCTCAAGGTGCTTACCCTCTAAAGTAGAGGTGGAGTAGGTCAACACAACCTGCTTGCGTGCCCGAGTCAAGGCCACATAAAAAAGACGGCGCTCGTCGGCGTTGGGGTCTTCTGGCGTGAACTCTTGGTGAGTGATGCCTTCCATATAGTCATAGGGCAGCACAAACATGGGGGCAATTTCCCGGCTATTTCCCCAGGTTTTGTCAGTAACCCCCATGACAAAGACATACTCGTATTCTTTGCCTTTGGCTCCGTGCGCGGTTAACAAGTGAACAGCCGAGTCCGGCGCATGAGCGGCCGCTGACGCCAAACTCACGTCGTGTTTGTGCAACCCATCTAAGGCCGCAAGAAAGTCAGAAAGTGTCAGGTTCGGAGTTTTGCTCAGGCGAACTCTCACTTCATGATAAAGGGTAATAAAGTTTTGCACCCCTTGGGTATAACGACTGGTTTTCCCGATCACCTCCAGCAATCCTGATTGCCTGAGTATGGTCGTAAACACCACATCCAGCGGTTGATTGTGGGCCAGGGTTGCCCAAGCAGTCACCAAGGCATAGACCTTGGCGATCGCCTCCTTTGTTTGCAACGGGATTTCTTCCTGCTCGAGACTATCCAGCACATCCCACAGCGGTTTTTTGTGCTCGCGGGCAAACCGGGAAAGTTTAATAATATCTCTAGGATGAACCTTGTAGTGAGCCAAAAAGAGAACTTGCGTTATCAGGGAGTCGTTTTGCACATCACACACCGCCCTTAGTAGTAGCAGCAGCGAGGCGACCAGAGGGTCTTGTAACAAGTTTCTTTTCGACTCGACCACGTAGGCTATGTCTAAAAAAGCCAGCGGGGCTTGCAGAGGGAAGACCTGGTTATTTTTGCGGTTTAAGACGGCAATCTCACCTGGATCAACACCGGCATCAATCAGTTTTTTTATGTGCCAGGCCACAAACCAATACTCTTGGGCAGAATTAACTACAGGAAAAAGTGCAATCGACTGTGGCACATCTTGTTGGGCTTTGGCTTTGAGCCTGGTTCGGGCAGGCAGATCGATGCTTGAGGGAAGAGGATTATGAGCAATAAGTGCATGTGAGGCATCCAGAATTGTTTGCGGTGAGCGGTAATTCTGGTCAAGGCTAATCAGGTGTGTTTCGGGATAACGTTGTTTGATCGCCAGAAAATTGGTAAGCGATGCGCCCTGAAACCGATAGATGGCCTGTTTTTCATCACCCACCACAAAAAGATTGGGGTTAGGGTGAAAATTCGAGAGCAATGAAACGATGTGGTTTTGGGCGGCGTTGGTGTCTTGATGCTCGTCAATCAAAATATATTGATAACGCTCCTGCAGTTCAAGCAAAAAATCGGCATCAGCTTCCAACTTATTACTGAGTTTAAGAAGCATGTCTTCGTAGTCAAAGCGTTGCTGCGTGCTCAAGGTTTCCTCGTAGACCGTATACACTTGAGCCAGTTCCCGGTTGCGTTTGATTGAATTCAGTTCTTTGCTCCACCTACTTTTCATCTTTCCTTTGTGTGCGCCCTTGGTGTGATAAAGATCTTCCTGCTGAAGAACCGCCGCTTCCTGTTTTTCTAAAATGTCAGCAAAAACCTGTGGTGCAATATTTTCTTTTTTGAGCTTGCTAATACTCTGCAGCGCTTGTTTAACGTAGGCGAAAGGCTGGGCGAGTGGTTTAATCAAGCGCAAAGGAAGGTCGGTGATGATTGCTTCCACCATTTCCAGTTGCTCTAGTTCACTGACGTGCTCAAATCCCGCCAGCTCAGGAAAAAAGGGCGCGTAGTGGGTAAGCACCTGATGAGCAAATCCATGGAAGGTATGAATGCCAACCCGATAGCCTGCTGGCCCGATAATCGAAACCAATCGTTGTTTCATGGCGCTCACCCCCGCTTCGGTATAGGTGAGAGCTAAAATATTCTCGGGTTCTGCCTGTGAGGTGAGCAAAATATTGGCGATGCGCAACGTGAGCATCTGGGTTTTGCCGGTGCCAGGGCCGGCAATCACCATCACCACCCCCTCAGTTGTATCCACCGCGCGTTTTTGGTTCAGATTCAATTGTTTATAAGAGCGCGCAAAAGCACTCGACTGGCTCATAAACCGTATTGTACCCGAAAATTTACAACTCTACTGCCCGCGCGACCAAACTTTCATCCCAAAAAACCAGTTTTTCCTCGGGCAACAGGAGCGCTTTATCCGGTTTTAGACCGGACAAGAATTCTGCCGTGTGCGAAACCACCAGCATTGTGCCCCGATAGGCTTGGAGTGCTTCAAGAATAATTTTTTGCGACAATACATCCAGATAGGTAGTTGGTTCATCCAAAATCAATAGATTAAAGTTTTGCAACATCAGCATGGCAATACTCAACCGTGTTTTTTCTCCTCCCGAAAGTGAACCAACTTTTTGCCGGTGGGCGGTGGAGCCAAACATAAACTTGGCCAAAAAGGCCCGAATCGGTCCTTCCATAGCATGGGTTTCGTCTCTGAGGGTATCAAACACACTTTTATTCAAATCAAACGTTTCAAATTCTTGGCTGTAATAACCAATGTTCACGTTTTCGTCGAGATCTACCACACCTTCGTCAGGCTCTAGTAAACCGAGCATGGTTTTTATGAGTGTTGATTTGCCTGCGCCATTGTGACCAATGAGCACGATTCGCTGGCCGCGCTGAATACTAAAAGTTACATCAGATAATACCGGCTTCCCCTCATATGCTTTGGCAACCCCCGTGACACGAATCGGCAATTCCCCTACCGGTTTGGGAGTAGGCAACATAAGTTTCATGCGCACGATTTCTTGGGGCAGTTGCGGTAACTTGTCTTCGATACGCTCAATTCGTTTTTCGAGCTGGACGCGGGCGCGGATCACTTTTATGGCGTTGCTCTGACGCAAACGCTCAACACTCTTTTTCATGCGCTTCAAGTGTTGCTCTTGGTTGCGAATATATTTGGTTACGTGCTCGTCGTGTTCTTTTTTTAGCTTCTTAAATGCGCTGTAGGTACCCGTATATTCTTCAAACGTTTTGGTTTGCTTATTGATGTAAATTATTTTGTCAATATTTTGGTCCAATAAATCAAGATCGTGAGATACGACTAAAAGCGTTTTTTTATACTGCGACAACCAGTGCATCACCCATTTTTTGCCACTCGTGTCTAAAAAATTAGTCGGTTCATCGAGTAGGAGAATATCGGGCTCGGCAAGGACCGCATATAAAATGGCTAACTTCGTTTTTTGTCCACCAGACAAAGAACTCGGCAAAGTATCCAGGTCGACACTACTCATTTCCATGCGGTTTAAGAGTTCACGCAAGTGTTGATCGTTGGTTTTTTTGGCTTGCTGTAAATAAGCTCTGATTGAATCTGCGCTCTGTTGGGCTTCATCTTGGATGACTTCTTGCGCTACCAAACGAATACTGCCCTCAACCATGATCGTGCCCGCATCAGGCCATTCGCGCCGCAAAAGCAAATCAAAAAGAGTTGATTTGCCCGAACCGTTGAGACCCACCAATCCCGCTTTTTTGTTTTTAGGCACACTAAATGAAGCGCTCTCGTAGAGCGCCTCACCAGTATGACTAAACGAAATATTTTTAACTTGAATCATAGGTCAAACAATACTTAAGGTATTTTTTAGCGTACCACAGAGAACAATGACAACACGCGCTATCAAGGTGAAATTGTATAGATGGGCTAATTACAGCTGATCTAGTCTATTCAGCTGTTTCTTTTTTGGACTTAGCCGGTTTTGCGGAAGCTTCACTCAGCGTTTCCATATCAAGCAGGTCTTGAGCCGTGAGCTCATCACTGTCTTCCACTGGCGCTTCGGTGAAATTTTGAGCAGGAGTTTCGACCAGCTCAGCAGCTTCAGGTTTTTTGGCAATCACTTTTTTTGCTTTCGAAGCCTTGGGGGCAAGCAAAGCTAAGAGCTCATCAACTTTTGCCTCCAAGCTGGCGAGTCGCGCTTCGATTGCATGGCTTGAAGTATTGCCTCTGCCTGAATCCTTGCTGTCTTTGAAACACTCGTCGCAGAAAATTGGCTTGTCATTGGTGGGTTTGAAAGGAACAGTGCATTGTTTGCCGCAGTTATCGCAAGTGGCGTCAAAGCTAGGCCGATCATTGCGGGGTCGATCATATCGTGACCCTTGGTCTCTAAAGCTGCGCTGAGGTCGAAAATCGTTTCTATTCTCACTTCGCCCCCCACGATCACTGGTTTTATCAAAACAGTCGCTACAATAAACGGGCTTTTCGCCACTGGGGCGAAACGGCACCTGGCAATCCCGGCCGCAATTATCACAAATAGCCGAAAACAGTTCCCGAGGACGATCGTCCCTGCCTCCCCGAGCGTTGCCCCTAAAACCTCCTCCGAACCGATTACCGCGAAAATTGCCTGGCATACTATTCCTTTGCACTACTGGTATAAGTCGCAAGTATAGGCTGTTTCCAGGCTAAAAGCAAGCTTTTTTCTTGCGTAATGTATAGTAAGACGTTATATTCAAACTTATTTGCGGGTAAGGAGAATCTATGGCAGAAGGAATTGTTCCTTATATCCAAGAGCCATCTGGTGTTACCATAGCATATCCATGTTATGAAGGCCAAAACCCGATTTACATTCGACTAGACAGACAATGCATAGCCGCTAGTACTGTTGATATGGGCCATGCAGGCGTAATTTTTACATTGAGAGACGTCTTAGGGGTATGTTCAACATGCGGCCCTAATTGCGAATCTTGGGCATTGAGATTGGAGCTTAATCCATTAGAAACACTGTTTAAACTCGAAATGCCTCAATAATTCTATTATTTCACCATTAATAACCTGTGTGCTTAATGCAGCATATACTTGGTGATTTTGTACATTTATGACCGATATAAGACAAGCTCCCGAATATGCTGTGTTCTTGCATTCCCTGCACTGGAAAACCGAGAAACACCCGAGTGGCTCTATCGCTGCCATCAAACCCTTGCTTCCCCTGTTTGGCATTTTAAAGCTCCAGCGAGTGGAACTTGCTGCGATTGATTTTGACTGGATGCAACAGCTTGCCAGGCGGCATTTGGTGTTTATCACCTACATTGAATTAGGCGATCGGTTGGTTCTGCCGGTTGGCACCCCATTCAATCCCCGTGAAGTCGCTTCGTTTTTTGCCCAGGCTACTCTGGTGCTTGAAATGCACGGCTATTCACCCATCAGCCATGGCATGCTGCCTTCCAAAACCCAAGTGATTAATCTTACTCAATCTATGGAAAAAATATTGGCCGGCATGAAACCAAAAACCCGCTACAACATTGGCTTAGCTGAACGAAAGCAAGTAAGATTGAGAATTGTTTCTGCGCCGGAGTTTTTGGCTGATTCAGTCCTTTTTGCTAACGTTACTTCACTCTTGCAACAAAACGCCAAGCGCGCCGGATATTGGGTTGAGGGCAAAAGTTGGGTGCAAAAAAAATTGCAGGCGTTTGGAAGTAACGCCTATATTACTCTTGCATTTAACCCAAAAAGCCCTCAAGAAATCTTGGCAGTCGCCCTTTTCTTGTACACCCATGACACGTGTTTCTATTGGGTCAATGGCTCAACGGCGCACGGCAGAAAAGTGTTTGCTCCCTCGCTGTGCATTTTCGAAGCTTTACGCGAAGCCCAAAGAAGAAAACTAACAGAGTTTGATTTCGATGGCGTCTATGACGAACGGTTTCCTAACAAGCGTTGGCTGGGTTATACCCGTTTCAAGCAGGGATTTGGCGGTAACTATGTGTTCTATCCCCCTTGTTACATCAAGCGGTTTGCCTGCATCCGTTAGGTTTTTCTTTTTTTTTAAAGAAACCACGTGCCACCTGTCACCAGATATATTCCCAAGTCATAGAGGATTGACAGGCCATAGACAACTGAGCGCTTAAAATTGATGGATGAGGCTTCGTCGAAGTAACGCACCGGCACCGCAATTTCGCCAATCTTATATTTTTGAGCGATCATCCCCAGCAAAATATCTTGATCAAACACAAAATCATCGCTGTAGCGATGAAAGGGCACGCTTTCGAGCGATTTACGGCTAAAAGCGCGGAAACCTGTGTGATATTCGGACAAGTTTTGCCCGAGGACTATATTTTCGAGTAAGGTTAAAAAACGGTTGGCGGAGTATTTCCAGCCCGGCATGCCGCCGGCCAAGGCTTCAGCCCGGGTGCGAATCCGTGATCCCAGCATCACATCAAACCGGCCCTCTGCAATCGGTTCAATCAATTTTCCCGTCAGGGTGCTGTCATATTGATAATCGGGATGAATCATCACCACAATATCTGCCCCTTCATTGAGTGCTGTCGTGTAGCAGGTTTTTTGATTGCCACCATAACCTCGATTTTGCGGGTGTTTAATTACTTGAAGTCCTAATTTTTTAGCTAGTTTTACCGTGTTATCGGTCGAATTATCGTCTACTAAAATAATCTTGTCGACTGTTTTGGGAGGAATATCTTGTATCGTTTTTTCAAGTGTTTTGGCCGCGTTATAAGCGGGCATGACGGCAATCACCTTGGGGTTTTTCATGACTTTTTCTTTCTGAGTTCAATTATACAAATTGCCACTACTATACCGCTACTTATCATTGAGATACCATAACCAACTACAAAAGGAGCCGTGGTGCGCTGCACAATAGCAAGCTCATGTTTGCCCTCGGGTAGAGCTATTTCAATTCGACCATCTTCACTCGTTTGCTGGGCAATTTCGGCACCGTTTAGTCGCACCAGCTGGGTCGGAAAAACCCATTGCCCCAAGGTCAGCGTGGCTGCCTGAGTGGCCTCAACAGTTAGGTGCGTAGTAGTTGGCGTCTGATCAAAATCAGCAAGCACCACTTCCGGCTCAACTGGCACATAGGGCTTATTCGTTAGCGACCGTTCAGCCGCAAGTGGCAAATATTCATCCATGGTATTAGTCGTTTTCTCGGCCTGAACGTAATCGCTTATGGGAATCTGGGTGTAGAGGTTAACGCGTCGGTGGTTGCGGTTGGTATATAGGGCTATAGTGATAAACAGCCCAGCAAGAACCATGCGAGTGAGCGACAATCGCCTCTGGCGCACCATCCACCCGGCCAGCAGCGAGCCAAATAAAACCGCCACTACGAGTAATCGAAACGGATAATCAAGGGGCACGTAGTGCGCGGCGTAGTCCCACACGGGCTTGGACAGTTCCCAAATAGCAAAAACACTCAGCGCATACAGCAGCATCAGCATAATGCCGATAGCGTTTCTTTTTCTCCAGAGCAACCGCTGCTTAAGGATGGTTGCCCGGGCAAAGGAAAATTGTCGCCGCCACCCCAGTTTTGTGAGGGTCACGCCAAAGAGCATCACCACGCCAAAAAATGCTAACCATTGGGCGATTCCTACCTGCAAAGAGATCTCGCCGTCTTTGGCATTAGAGATAATCGGCCCAAAGCCCCAGGGGGAATAGAGCAATTGCTCCAGGGTGGCAAAATTCGTTTCGTAAAGCTTAGCAAATCCGGCACCAGGATCGTTTGCCCGAATGAGCTTTGAATAGGTGCCAAAGGGAACGAGATAAAACGCACTTAAACCCAAACCTAATAAAACTCCAACCAGCATATTTTTCAGCACGTGTTGTTTGTGTGTGGCTTGCAGGAACACAAAGAGCGACCACAGTGCGGCAAACAGCGAAAGCATGACAGCCAAAATAAGATGCGAGGTGATGACTCCCATTAAACCTAATGAAAGCAATATCATGCCGCGCCGATATTTTTCCTGTCCTATTTCCCATATGCCCCAAAATAATAGTGGGACAAGCGTATAGGCAAACGCAATGCCGGTGGCCGCGCTTACAAACGTGGTCAAAAAATGATACGGCGCAATCATGTAGAGCTCTCCGGAAACTAGCGCAGCCAGCCGGGAGTGAAACAAGCGGGCGGAAAAACCGTACATGATCAAACCAGACAGAATAAAACTGCCACCATAGAGCATTTTTAGTGCCACTTCCAGAGGAAAGCCAAGAGCCACCAAAGGGAAACCTGCTAACCAGGGCAAGGGATAGGAAAAAAGAAATAGCGGATAGCCATAGCCACCGGCTAAGGGTGCGATCCAGCCGGGCAGGATTTCTCCCTGAAAGAGTGCTTGGGTATACCAATAAAACCTGGCTACGTTGTGCCAAATGTCATGCGCCGTGTAGAGCCCGGGTTGAAATAGCGCCCCTATTCCCCAAAAGCCCAAGCCAAGCAGAAGCAGGAGTGGCAATCCATGTGCTGATATGAAGTTGGCTCTTGGTGTTTGCGAGGGTTGAAGCATACGTTTTCGCTTAAGTATTTGGCTTAATCTTATTCTGTAGTTTTAATAGTGGCCGCGCAACAAGGGCAGTGGTTAGTTGCATGAGCGCACCTAAAAACAAGGCAATAAACATTCCCTTGACATCTCCAAGGTGAGTTACTAAAGCAACATAGACAAGTGTGCTTATAATCCGACTCACGTTAATCCAAATCTCGTGGTCAAGGATATAGGGATATTGCTTTGATTCGTCGGTTTGCTCGTATTCAACAGCTCGGGAAAATACCGGAAAATAAGTAAACCAAAAAAGCTGATTGGAAAGACTCATTGACAGTAAATAGCCAACAATCAGCACCGAGTATTGAGAAATAAGCAGCGACAGCGATAGCAGCATCAGGGGCAATGCACTAGCCAGCAATAATTTGAAACGATGGGTTTTGTTAGTTTTGCGACCCAATATATAAATCATTAACGCAGATAGAATCACAAATACCGCTTGCAGACTCCCAAGCATTCCTTCGTCTCCCAGGAAATAGAGTGTTAAAGTTTCAGGCACGGAAGTCGCTAGGGCAAATTGAACCGCTGACACCACTATAAAAATTCTAAACAAGCCCCAGTGTTGACTCACCTTTTTGATGCGCAGCACGGTAATGTGCAACACCGGAAAGGTGGCCTTGGATAAGAAAAGTGTCCCCACTGTTAAAATTGCTACCCCTAACAAACCTACTAACCGATATGCTTGTATTTTGGTAAGAATCCCGAATAAATCACTTGTGGCAATAAACCAACCGGCCAGCGCCAGCAACACCATATCACTGCCACTGCTAAGCATGCTTTTCAAGCCTTCAAAATAATGCCTGTTATCGTCGTTCGTGAATGACATATAGACGCTATTGCGCACACTCCAGTAAATTCCTTGGAAGAGGCCGCAGACAGATCCGGCCACTACAATCAGCACCATGGTTACCTCGGGAATGAAGAAGACCGAAAAGAGACTCAACGCTTGCAGGATACTACTGACAATAAAGAGCGTTTTGCTGCTGGCAATGGTAAGCAAAGTTCCCGTGACAAAAAACCCGAGCAGCAGCGTAATATAGAATGCTGTGTTATAAGTAGCCACCGCGATAAAAGAATCTGTTTGAGAGAATAGGTACGCGTAGGTGTAGGTAAACACAAGCGCATCAAAGAGGTTGTATGTCAGCGCTGCACCAAAAAACCGTCGTGTGTCTCGCGGCAACGACTGGAAAATAGTCCATTCTCGTTTCAACCGAAGCCTTAACTTTTTGAGCATAGTAGTGAAATGTCCTTTTCTTAGGAAAAAGCACTAGAAGCTATCTCCAAACCCCGTAAGCCGTCATTCTGATCCTACCTTGGCAGGAAGAATCCAGCGCAGGCAATAAAAAGAAGTTTAGAGATAACTTCTAGTCTAAGATAAGAGTCCTTTCTTTCTCATGTTCCCCCAATTCCTCATCAAATAATTTAATCTGTTTGGGGCGAATGACATACATTCTGCCCGTAATCAGTTTTTTCACCATGCCTTCGTAGGAATATTTGCTGCTGGTAACTGCAAGTGCGCTGCGCCACAAATCAAGTGCATGCACAATCTTGGACTTACCTTTGATTTGCTCTGCCACGCCCCACAATTGTATGCCTTGCTTTTTGCTGGCCGGGCTTTGAGGCGAGTCAGCAATAGCCACCGCCACGCGAGGATTCTGAGCAAGCTGCCGGCAATGGATAGTCGCAGGATCGCTCAAAAAATAAAGATTAAGCTTGTCGTCACAGGAATAGTAAAGGGTTGCGATCCAGGGGTAATCGCCAAAAGTAGCCAGGGTCAGCTGAAACCGAGCAGCAACAAATGTGTGTATCTGGGCTTTTAATTTCGCTTCGTCCATAAAGAGTTGGAATAAGCGAATTATACGACGTTTATCCCACCAAAACTCATGCAATTGCATTTAGCTCATTTGTTCGTGCCCCATGAGTTATATCGCTTCAGGCATTCACTACTTCTCCACCGTTAACGTGGATAATTTGGCCAGTAATATAAGAGGCATCCTGAGAGGCTAAAAAGACATAGGCTGGCGCCACCTCTTGGGGCTGTCCTACTCGGCCCATAGGGGTATCCTCGCCAAAGGTGCTCACATGCTTGGCATCGAAGCTGCTGGGGATAAGTGAAGTCCAGATTGGCCCTGGCGCCACGCCATTGACCCGAATCCCTGTTTTGCGCGTCGCCAATTGTAGTGCTAGCGAGCGCGTAAAATTGACATTTGCACCTTTGGTTGCGGAATAATCAATGAGGTGTTCACTGCCGCGATACGCCGTCACTGAGGTAGTGTTAATAATGCTATCGCCCTCATGCAGGTGTGGCAAAGCCGCTTTGGTCAAGTAAAAATAGGCATGGATATTCACCCGGAAGGTGTGTTCCCATTGCTCTCTTGAGATGTTTTCCAGTTTATCCTGGGGATATTGCTGGGCCGCATTATTCACGACAATATTCAGCTTCCCCATTTTTTTAATTGTTTGTTCAACTACCTTCTGACAAAAACTTTCGTCAGAGAGATCGCCGCTAAGCGTCAAGCACTTCCTGCCTTCCGCTTCCACCAACGTTTTCGTTTTTTGGGCATCAGTATGTTCGTTTAAATAAACAATAATCACATCCGCACCCTCTTTGGCAAAAAGCAGCGGCCATAACCATCTACGTATCGTTAAAAAAGCCACGGATTGCCCAGAAGTGTTATCGCAAACGTTGGTCTTCTGGCCAAACCTTTCAAA
Organism: uncultured Pseudomonadales bacterium; assembly: GCA_964630135.1. Classification (GTDB taxonomy): domain Bacteria; phylum Patescibacteriota; class Microgenomatia; order UBA1400; family RBG-16-45-19; genus CAYYKL01. The sequence continues at coordinate 15,823 of CAZVUJ010000005.1, forward strand.
ACGTAATAGAGTGTTGCTTTTATTTCCTGAGCTACCATGCTAAAAGGGTAACCTCCCCTATTTCCCGTCTCCAACCCGGACGCGGGTGTAGGTAACAAGGCTAGATCAACTTGTTTTCCTTCGAATACACCCCGTGCTTCCGCCAGCCATAAAGCCCTGGTCAGATGAGCTGCAAAGCCAACGAGCATAATTCTCGAATCTTTCGGTAAATCCCGTATGTGTTCGCCTAAAACTTCAAGTTGAGTAATTGTATTGCCCTTTTCCTGAGTTACTACACCCACTCGTTGAGGATCAATATAACTTAATCGAGAAGTAAGTACTTGCTCAATCACATCAACTTCTTCTGGAAGTCCAGCATAGAAAAAGCTCAAGCCCAAACCTTCTATTCCTTGCCACAATTTTCCTCTATCGACACCATCATAACCAGTCAGCAGCCATCGATTCTCAATTCCTCTAATATCCATTCCATTTAATCGGCTAACGAGCTGGACTGCCGTGGCAACCACCGCATCATTGGCATATCGATCCATGCCTCTTGCCCACGGACCGAATTTTTTGTAATCCCTTTCTTGTGGTTTAAGGTGATCAAAATGAGTACCTGCATTGGATAAACGAGCAATTAATCTGTAATCATCCGGCCTAACCTTTTCCGGAAGTTCGAATTTTCGCTGACCCATCACATCTAAGGCATACATGAAAGAGTGGACCTGAAAGAGAACTTCCCTTGCTCTTTGCTCATGCGCGGGATTAGTA
>CAZVUJ010000006.1:0-5943 GCA_964630135.1 uncultured Pseudomonadales bacterium
GGGGATATCGCAGTTGGCTCATGGCCGTAAGCGTATCTTGAATTACGTGCTGCTCATTTCTCACCGGAACTAATAGGCTAAAGCTGACACTCGGTTCCAAAAAAATCCAAGGCGATTGACGTACATAGAGTGTGTCTGGATCATTCCAGGCAAAAATCATAGTGAGAAAGGTGAATAGCGAATGCGCTAATTGCAGTGCAGAAAAGATGACAATACTAGTGACAAGAGTGGACATAAAGCAGCAGTCTGTAAAAAATGCTTTTTAACAACTCATTATCGGGACCGGCTCCAGTTAAACTCGCCTACTTCGCGTCTACTAGTTTGGACATGATCCACAATAATATCAGCGAACTGGGCTGCACTTTTTTCCCAGGTAAAAGTTTCAGCCCACTCGCGGGCCGAGCGCGACATGATGGCGCGCAGACTGGCATTGGTCAGCAGCGAAAACAAGGCTTGAGCATAGCCGTCAATATCGCCCAAGGTGACCAGCAAGCCCGTTTGTCGGTGCTTCACCGAATCGCGCAAGCCGGGCACATTGGCCGCAACCACGGGTGTGCCGCAGGCATTGGCTTCAATGGTGGTAATACTCCAGCCTTCCATAGATGAGGGGTTCATGACCACCCAAGCTTTTTGGTAGAGATCAATTTTTTCCTGAACACTCACATACCCTTTACAGGTGACGACTGACTCCAGATTATAGAGGTGAATGAGTTTTTTAAGCCGCGCCGATTCTTCACCATCGCCGGCAATCACAAACTTCACGCTGGGCACTTGCTGATGCAACAGCCGGGCAGTAGCAATCAGATCTTCCAGCCGCTTGTAGGCTTTTAATCGACCAACGTAGACAACGAGCGGGTTGGAGGATTTTAAGCCGGGCGTGTAAGTAGCTAGTGAAATACCGTTATGCACGATAGGCACCTCGTTGACTTTTAAGCCCAATCGGCGGATATCCCGTTTGGTGGATTCGGAGATAGTGACGATTTTGGCATGGCGATAGGCAAAGGGCATCAGATGGGCTTCTAAAAATTGAGCTAACCAGGAGAAAGGAGGAAATAAATGTTCACGGAAAATTTCCTGGTGTACGTGGTGGATGAGCAGGATAAGGGGAGTTTTGGTGTAGAGCGCACTAAAAAAAGGAATACCGTTTTCACAATCGACAATGCAATTGAACTTGCCTCTAAAGCGCAGCACATAATAGACCATCGCCCAGAAATAAACGCTCACAAATCCCCCTCGTCTGATAATGTGCACGCCGTTGATGATTTCCTCACGTTTGTTATGGAGATCATTGCTGCAAAACAGCGTCACGTGCGCGCCCTCATCCACCCAGCGCTCACTTAATTCCTGAGCGTAGACTTCCGCTCCCCCAGCCCACACATGTTTGGTGTCCCGCCAATTGAGCACTAATAGTTTGAGTTGATTTTCGGCAGCCTGATCAACGGGATACTGCGGCTTGTATAAACCAGCTAGATCCATGAGGTGGGGCTTGGCATAGCGCAGGGCGAACAGCACCACACTGGAGCCGAAAAGCGCAGCGGCAAAACCGGCATAGGCATAGAGGTTTGAGGCCAAATCAGCCGCAAACAAGGTGACAGCATAGGCATAGGCTAACGAAAGCACTAAGGGTGGAAAAGCGAAACTATATTCTTTAAGGACGATTTGGCTGTTGATGATATATGAGGTGAGTGCTATTAGGCCGACTGAAACCGTATAGGTAAACAACCAGGGAGCTATGACTTCGCCTCCCCCTGCAATCAGCCTGGACAAGGGAATGGCAAAGAGGTAGGTGGCAACCACACACACCATGACGAAGGCACTCACAAGGGCAAAACCTTTGCGGAAGATGGAGCTGACCTTTTTGGTTCCGGCCACTGCCGCCAAGGATGGCAAAAATAAACTGGTGATGATCCCGCCACCCATGATCATGCTTTTGCCGACAACAGAGAGCAAACCCCAGGTGCCAATATCAGTGGCGTTAAGCAGGTGGTTGGCCATAATAACATCGATGTGCGTCATAACAAGCAGTGCCGCTGAGACTAATCCGGCCTGAGCCAAAAAGAGGCGCATTTCTTGGGTGCGTGCAGCTGCTAAGGTTTTGGCAGGAATGACCAGGCTTCGTTTGTTTCGGGCAAATAAAAACGCTATCAGCGTGGAAACTAAAATTGACAGGGTTAAGCTGGCGAGGGAAGCCACATAGGAATGGGTGAAAAGGAGGGCAAGCAGCGCAAAACCCACTTTCGCGAAACCTTCAGCGGCCATCACCACGCCTAAAGCCTCAAACCGTTGCAGCCCGTGGAGGATGCCTTTGGCATAGGAGGAGGTAAACAGCAGGATAATGGTGGGAACAAGCAGCGCAAACGGCAAGGGAGAGCTGACCCTAAAATACTGCTGCATGAGGGGAATGGCCAGCACATAGCCACCTACCACGAGACAGCCAAGCCCCAGGCTATATTTTCGAGCAAGCGCCATCACGGCTTCACTCGTGCTTAGCGATGTAGTGCGGGAAAACTTGGCAAGATAGGTAATAAGCAGCAGTTGAATAGCACTGGTTGGCACCGATAACAACATAAAAAAAGCGGTGAACAAGCTGAGGCGGCCAAAATCGTAGGCAGCCAGCGTATTGCTTAAAAGCACCACGTACGCGTAATTGGCCAAATAAAATACTGTTTGGCCCAGGAGATACACCACCGTTTTGGATGAGGCTGCATGTTTGGCTGTTGAGGGGGGTTGATTCATAGGACGCATGCAGGCTTGTCTACTTGACAATCGAGAGCTTGATAGGATGAGCAGCGTGTAAATGCAAACCATGGACCGTTTTTTCCCAATAATGGGGCTTCACCATAATTTGGTAGAACGCTTTCCAGGCAGCCAGGCTCATCATGAGCCAATAGACAGGAATGAGATAACAATACTTGATAAGCGACCATTGTTCGCGTTTGGCATTGCCGATCATGTAGTAGTAGAGATACATAAAGTTACCGACCACCAGGGCCGTCATGCCGATATAAAAAACCGGGCCGATAAACAGCGATTCAATAAAGCTGCCGGCAGTGGCGCGAAGGGCAAAATAGACGATAGTGGTCATCCACATGATGGGGTTGATAATTAGCGACAGAACTTTGCCGCCGACAATAAATTGAAAAAACAGCAGATTCGGGTTATTCCAATCACTCAAAAATTCCTGTGGTGAGCGCATATGAACCAGGTAGGTTTGAATGTAGCCTTTGATCCAGCGGGAGCGTTGCCGGAACCAGTTAGCCACATCCGAATTGGCTTCTTCGTAGGTGGTGCTATCGAGAATCATGGTGCGGTAACCGAATTTGGTCAGGCGCATACCAAGGTCACAATCTTCGGTGACGTTGAACGGGTCCCAGCCCGACAACAGTTTTAGGTCTTGCACCCGGAAATGATTAGAGGTTCCGCCTAAAGGAATAGGGGCATTGATGCTGTGCATGCCGGGCAAAATGACATCAAACCACAGGCTATATTCAGCGGTGAAAAAGCGGGTCAGCAGGTTTTGTTCCGGATTGTAATAATTAAGTTTTGCCTGCAAGCAAATAATGTTTTGTTTGCGTAAGCGCTCAAAGGCGACAATGCTTTTTTTAAGTTGCAGCGGATCGGGCACATCCTCGGCATCGTAGATCACGGCATACTCACCCCGAGCCCTTTTGAGGGCGTAATTGCACGCCTTTGGTTTGGTTTTCGGCTGGGCATCGGGCACAATAATGGTGCGGAAATACGGGGGCAATTTCATGCTGGCCACTTTGGCAATGGTTTCCCGATCGTCGGCTTCGAGAATGAGCATCACATCCAGCTTATCTTTGGGGTAATCGATGGCGCTGATCGCCTGCGTAAACTGGGGAATCACTTGCCATTCTTTGTAGAGCGGACACATGATTGAATACCGGGGCCAGGCTTTATCATAGGCCTCAATCTGTTTGGGAGTAATCTTAATTTCAGGATTATGTTTGAAGGCAGAGCGGATCAAAAAGAGATTGAAGAGGAGATCGAGAAAATAAAAGGCGGTGATAAGGGAAACCAAGCCGATAAGGGTTTTTTGCCAGTCGAGAAGAAAGAGCACCCCCAGGATTCCCAGTACTACTAAGCACACAAACACTTGCTTAAGGGTGAGCGTCTGGATGGCCGCCCGCGAATAGTGCAGATCGGTGTGGGTATCGAAGCGCATTTTCTTCCACCCCACCTGGCGTATATCGCCCTTGGAGTTGACGTGCACGGGTTTGAGGGGTGACATGCGAGTTTTCAGCGAGAGCAAAACCAATTCGATGCCGGCGGTGAACAGATTGCCTTTACCTTTACCATTTGAGCGTTGCTGATACTTGATGCTATGGGATTTGATTACAAATCCCGCATGAGCAGCTTTGTAGAGGAATTCCAGGTCAAAACTCCACGTGGCCGGATGCAGTTCCAGCGAGCTGAAGGCTTCGGTGCGAAAAACCTTGAGTCCGGCTTGGACATCAAAATCGAGACCGAATAAGGCCTGGCCAAAAACTCGTCTGAAAAACTGAGCCAATATTTTTTTGAGCCACCGGCCCTTTTTTGAGTAGTTGCGCTGGGCAACCACGATATCGGCTGTGTTCAGTTTGACCAGCATTTCCGGAATGAGTTCAGGTGCATAGGCATTATCGGCATCGATATAACAGGCAAAGGGAGTGGTTACCTGGCTCAAGCCCTCGTGAAGCGAATAGCCTTTGCCTAAAGGCCCGCTTTTTTGCACCACTGTTATCGGGTAGTCCTGGCTCAGGCTCACCAGTTTTTGCGGTGAGCCATCTTCTGAGGCGTCATCAAGGGCTAGGACTTCATAGTTAATGTTGGCGTAGGTAAGCGCTTTGTGTAAGCGCAAAAAGAAAGCTTCGAGGGTGTAGCGCTCGTTGCGCACCGGAACCACCACAGTCAGCAAGGGTGAAGAGGGCATGAAATAAACCTAGAGATATTTATAAGAGGCTGTATTCTATCATAGATTAGAGTAATTCAATCACCGGAATAATGAGTAAAATACAGATACGCCTCTGCATTTTTGACCGTGTTATAATCACCCTCGCAAATAAAGTTATAGCAAGTTTAGTGCCGTGCGTGGCGCTCACGACACACCAGGAAGATTCCATGACACATCCCAACTTAAGCGTTATCATTCCGGCCTACAACGAAGAACCTAATCTTTTAGCAGGAGCCTTAGATTCAGTTTATGATTTTCTGCGTCGGGAGTTCCCCTCGTTTGAGCTTGTCATTGTTAATGACGGCTCTACTGACAAAACCAAACGGTTGTTATCTCAGTTTTCACTCCAAAAACCTGAAGTGACGGTGAAAACGATTCCGCATGCGGGCAAAGGCAGAGCTTTGATAACCGGCATGCGGATAGCCAAAGGCACGTGGCGGCTATTCACTGATTTTGATCAGGCCACTCCCCTTTCGCAGCTCAAAAAATTGATGCCCTTTACCAAGAAAGGCTACGATATTGTCATCGGCTCGCGCACGCTGGGCAAAGCCAAGCGGCACAATGACCCGCTTTATCGCCGGCTGATGGGTTGGGGTTTCCGCACCCTGGTGCACCATGTCGTCTACAACGGTATTGATGATACCCAATGCGGTTTTAAGCTGTTTTCCGACAAAGCTGCCACTCAACTGTTTCCTAATTTGGTCGTCTGCGGCCAAACAAAGCGTGAGAAAACCGCCTATACTGGTGCTATCGATGTGGAATTGTTATTTTTAGCTGCCCGGGAAAATTTCCGCGTCAAACAAGTTCCGGTTATTTGGCGACATGTGCGCACTAACCGTGTTAACCCGCTGCGCGATTCAGCCCGGATGTTTGCGGAGCTTATCAAAATCCGTTGGACCTATATGAATGGCGGTTACGCTGATCACAAGCAGGTGTCATGGTCGGTTGAGGCCTAAAAGCCAGCAACTTCTTTCTCCCACGAGTTTTGC
>CAZVUJ010000006.1:6043-14834 GCA_964630135.1 uncultured Pseudomonadales bacterium
AGGAGACTTACTTTTTTTGTGTCATCCTCGAGGAGACTCGCCGAAGGCGAAGTCTGCATCGGGGATCCATATCAATACTTTTTGGATTCCCGGGTCAAGCCCGGGAATGACATCTTGAAGGGATTCCTGTCGACAGACAGGCCTCGACTTTGCTTAAGAATGACAGCATCCTATTTTCATGTTAAGTGCGAAACTCGTGTCTATATGATCTAAAACCTGGATTCCCGCTTCCGCAGGAATGACATTGCATAACTCCTCATGTATTGGAAAGTGATTCCTTAAGGAAAGCCTTATGCCTGAGCAACGGGGGTTTTGGCGGCGTTGCGCTTATCCAGCGCTTTTTGCGATTTATAGACTCCCACCCGCAGCGCTTTGCGGCCGATGCGCTCGCGCAAATAGTAGAGCTTGGAGCGGTGGACTTTGCCCTGGGATTTGACTTCGATCTTTTCGACAAAAGGTGAATTGACGGGGAAAATCCTTTCAACGCCAATGCTTCCAGTAGCGATTTTTCTGACCGTGAAGGATTGATTCTCCTGCCGGCCATGAATGGCAATAAGTAAGCCTTCAAAAATCTGGGTTCGGGTTTTCTTGTCTTCGACAATGGTTTGGTGAACCCGGAGCATATCGCCAATGTGGAATTTTTTATCGTTGTGTTTGAATTGGAGAGACATAGATTTAGGAATTAAAAAATAGAGTTAGGACAGTAAATCACTGCGCAAAGGCGTATTCTAGCAAGACTCACTCTCCTTCGCAAGCAGATCTAAGATAAAAATGGACAAAGGTTTACACTTACGGTTGCTTTGAAGAGCAGGTTTGGTAGGCAGCGTTCAAGTCGCTGTTTAATTTCATGGCCATTTCCACCCCGCCCAACACAGAACTTGTCCCCTCCAGAGTGATGCCATCCACAATTTTGGTTTGCATTTTGCCCTTAATTTGATCAGCAAAACCTTCTAGACTATATGGCGGTAGACCCCCAAAGGATACACCCACCTTCTCCCTTAATATTTCAACGGCACTGTCCATGCAGGCAAAACGGATGGAAGCTAATTCACAGGATTTCTGCATGCCACCCGCGCAATCAATATTTAAGCTGTTAAACATCTCTAAGAACGACTGCTCATTTTGGGCCAATTGAGATATGCTGGTTTCCTGGGAACTACAATTTCCGGCTAAAAAAATGTTTCCGATAATGCTGTAGGTTTCGGTATTTTCCGGCTTCCAGGGAAGAGCAGTGGCTTGTCCGCAGATGTGCGAACCCCCCAGCGGATACGGCCCACCCTCATAACTCCACGTACTATAGCCCACATCGGCAAAACAATGGGGTGTGAGCCAATCGCAGGAAACGACTGCCCGGTTATGGATTAACCCAAAGGTGCCCCGCAGTTGAACAAACCCGCTAGCAACGGAGACACCGAAATCAAAGTTGTTTATGAGAGCCTCGGTTAATTTAACTTCTCCACCGCTTACTAGAACCGCGGTTTTACCATTCCATAATCGGACATCTTTTAACATGACCAAGCCTTTATTAGATACTATCGCTCCATCGGCGTAGCCGATAATGATATGGTTACCGACAACATTGCCGTTATTGTTAATTGCGGTGCCGTAGGGCTTGGGCGGATCGATGGTGTTGGGATCGGTAGCTCCGCCAGCACTAGAATCAAGAATGTTGGTTATAATAACCCGATTTTCATACGTGCCGTTAATGTTTAATGTTCCGGTGTCGGTAATTGATAGGCCATTCATCCCGGTCACTACTTTTACTACGGTGTTTGGATTAAGAGTTAACACGCCGTTAACTGATACATCATTTACCACGAGTGCCCGTATGCCGCTGCCTTCATCTAAAATCCATTCTTCCCCTGCTGAGATATATGCTTCACGAGCTTCCAGGACAGCCGCGACGTTGCTGCTGCCTATAAAGGTATTTTTATCTTGGCCCACTAGGGGAACTGACACTAAATCCGAACGAGAGAAATGCAAGGCGTGATAGATACTAGAACTTTTAAAATTATTCCTTTTTAATTGTAACGTATCTTTTGAACAGTTTGAAAAGTATGATGTTCCGCTTAGTTCACTATCACTAATAAACATTTGAGAACCGGCTCCACAGACAGCATCAACACTTGTTCTTGCATAGGTAATTTGGGTGAAAGTCAGTAGAAGTTTACTGCTAGGGCCTGCTGATTGATAAATCGCAGTTCCATAGGCGTTGTCATACGGCACGGTGGCACTACCCCCGTCGGTGTCTTCCCCTACCGTATCGTCATATTCACTGGTAAACACCACCGGGTTAGAGGTAGTACCTATGGAATTAAAGGTGCCGGTAACCCCCATTTCAAGACCGTGCCCGCCGCCGCCTATTTTTACGACTGAACCTTCATGTAGGTTTAAGGTACCATCTACTTTGAGGGAACTGTCCAAAAGCAAGGCTTTAAGGCCGCTTGAAGTATCAACATCCCAGCTATGGTTGGCACTAAGATAGGCTAGATAAAGGTGTAAGGCAACTTCGGTGTCTTTTCCGCTAAAGGTATTTTTATCATCACCCGTTATGGGGATGGCGCTGACATCGGTGGCTTGAGTACGTATGGGGTAGGTGTTATGGACAGCAAACTGGTTACGCTTGAGAGTTAAGTTAGCAGGAGTGCAGTTGGAAAGGTAGACAGGGCTATTGACGGTGTTGTCGGTGAAGGTGATGTGGTCTTGGGAGGTACAATTGACACCCAGACTACTTTCGCCGTACCGGAAATGGGTGTGGGAAACATTAACAGTGCCCGGGCCAGAGCTTTGAATCGCACCTCTGTAGGCGTTGTCATACGGCACGGTGGCACTACCCCCGTCGGTGTCTTCCCCTACCGTATCGTCATATTCACTGGTAAACACCACCGGGTTAGAGGTAGTACCTATGGAATTAAAGGTGCCGGTAACCCCCATTTCAAGACCGTGCCCGCCGCCGCCTATTTTTACGACTGAACCTTCATGTAGGTTTAAGGTACCATCTACTTTGAGGGAACTGTCCAAAAGCAAGGCTTTAAGGCCGCTTGAAGTATCAACATCCCAGCTATGGTTGGCACTAAGATAGGCTAGATAAAGGTGTAAGGCAACTTCGGTGTCTTTTCCGCTAAAGGTATTTTTATCATCACCCGTTATGGGGATGGCGCTGACATCGGTGGCTTGAGTACGTATGGGGTAGGTGTTATGGACAGCAAACTGGTTACGCTTGAGAGTTAAGTTAGCAGGAGTGCAGTTGGAAAGGTAGACAGGGCTATTGACGGTGTTGTCGGTGAAGGTCAAATTTCCCTGAGGGTTGCAACCTGCGCCTATACTCTGGCCACCAAAACGAAAGATAGTATGGGAAGCCTGGATATTAGTATTTACATCTACCTGATAGATGGCTGCTCTATAGTCGTTATTCGCTCCTTCCGTAACCCCCAGATTATCGGTGTTCCCGCCGGCACGATCATCTTTATAACTGGTAAACAGGATTTTTTTGTTCGCCAAGCCATTGGCAACCAAAGCACCGCCTTCTCCTACTTGGATACCATTGCAGTTAGGGTTAATTTTGATAATTGCTCCTGGCTGGATAGTTAACGTTTTGCCGTTTTTAACATCTACATTGCAGATAACATAGGTGTGTTGATCGTCCCAAGTTTGGCTTTCGGCTAATTCGTTGGCGATCTCTATTACGGGATGCAAAACTTCAAAGGGATCATTGCTTTCGGCGGCACCATTATCGTTTTCCACGATCACCTTGCCGGTAGTAGCTCCATGGGGTACGATTGCCTGGATCAGTGTGTCAGTCCAGGAAACCACGGTTGTAGGGATATCATTCAGCAATACTTTAGAAATAGTTTCTACAAACGTACCAAAGTGATTGCCAATAATCGAAAAGATATCGCCAACAAAACCGGTGAGCGGCTCGATGCTTGTTATCTGTGGCGGCACTGTGGTAGGCGAAGGGCTAGCCGACGGAGTGGGTGCTGGCGTATTCGTGGGGAAGGGATACGTTGAAGGCGTGAGGACGCAGCCGCTGTTCCACAGTGCTTCGTTGGAGGCAGTCCAATTTTGTGGCCCCTTGCTATATTCGATGTTTTGCGCCCACCAAGCAGTGTTAGCAGGATTGGTGTAAAGGTTCGGTGGAATAATATCGTCCGGAGTAAAAATTCCTTCCGAGGCAATGCCTGCATAATAATTGGTGGCGGCTGCGTGGCTCAGCATTACTAGTTGTTGATAAGGCTGCTCACCGTTTGGAGTCGCATCGCAGACCGTCAATTTCAGGGCACGTGGGTTATCGTCTGGGGTGGGTGGGGGTACTAGTGTGGGTGAGGGAGTTGGCAAAGGCGTGGGGCTGGCGGTGGGTGTCGGTGTTGAGGTGGGGGTAGGCGTAGGGCTCGGAATAAGCGTGGGGGTTGGGGTGATCGTGGGTGTGGGAAGAGGCAAGGGTGTTGGGGTAGGTGTGGGGAGAGGTGTAGCTGTTGGCGTTGGCACGAGGCTGGGCGTGGGTGAGAGAGCATCCTGCAAGACAATTGCGTCGCTGGCAGTCCGGGAAATATTCCCCGCCCGATCCATAAATTTGACAAAGACCTTATGGTGCTCGGCCTGTTTTCTGGTGTTTGCTGGCAACCTCCAGGAAACGCTTGGTGCATAGGTTTGCCACGCTTGCCCCGAGAAGTCTGGTGTATTGGCGAGCATCATTTTGTCTGGGCCCGAAATCGCATCGGTTGCTTCTAGGTTTAGGGTTACTTCTTTAGTGTTTGTTTTTTGCTGGCCATTGTTGATGACCAGTGAGCCTTTAGGGCTTGAAGTGTCCAGCGTAATGGAATCGGTAACGATATAACTTCTGGTATTTGTGGGTTCACTTAAAAACTGGACATAGACGGTTTGAACGCCGTTTTTGCTGACTAATTCCCACGGCAGGGGGTTGGTAATTGGTTGCCAGGCTGGCTTTTTGTCAGTGGCGGCAAAGGCTTTATTAGAAATTCTGACCTTTTGATATGTCGAGGGGTGCGTGAGTGAGAGAGTTGCCTGCTTGGTGTTGGTAAATGAGGCGTTGTCATTGAGGCGCACCATAAAGATCGGGGTGGATTGTGCTCGCGCAAGAGGGGGTAAGAAAAATACCGGCGCACATAGCGCAGTGAGAAGCGTTAGGCAGACTGAAAGCGTTACTAGATGGAATACCTTCCTTGGCATGTTGACCATAGGTAGGTTCACTATAGTCCTCAAGCATGAGAAGTCAACAGGAGGAAAAAGTTAACGCACCTACAGTTGTCACATAAGCACTATGGTACTGTCATCCTGATCCCGAGTGAAACTCGAGAGAAGGATCTAAAAACAACGCGATGCTCGATCCTTCACTTGGCTTTCAGCCAGGTTCAGGATGACCATTCACAAGAAGTGCAAGTGGGTCAGGAGGAAAAGCTGGCTTTTGAGCAATTTAGTAAATAATTCAGCGCGGCTTTGTCTTAACAGCTATCAATCCTCCCGATAGCCTAATGATTTCTCCTGGAAGAATGTCGAATGTTTCAGGTGGATCGGAATATGTCCCCAAAAGAGCCCGAGCAATAGACAGCAGCGTCGTATCTGATCGATAGATTTCTACTAAGGCTTGATTAGGATCGGTGTTATCCACGCGAACGCGGGTTAGTTCTTCACCCAACCATGGTCTCCAAGGAATGTCTTCAGTACGTTCTTCTCCACTCCTAACAACAAACAGCACATCTCCCGTTGTCTTTTTAGTTCTGGGCGCTTCTATCCAAATGATACTCATAAGAATTTTATATAGATTAACGGCTTAGTTCGCAACAATAGGAACGATTAAGAGATTTCTGCGGCTTGTAAAAATTCCACAAACAGGGCGTGGGGTTTGAGCGGCCTGGATTTGTATTCCGGGTGGCCCTGGGTGCCCACAAAAAAAGGATGCACCTTTTTGGGCAATTCAATGAGCTCGACCAAGTTTTCTTTGACTGACCGGGCAGAGATAATCAGACCTGCTTTTTCAAGCTCAGTTGCAAAAGCATCATTGAACTCATAGCGGTGGCGGTGACGTTCGGAGGTCAACAACTCGTCCGACGAGCGACGAGCGACGTTTTCTGAGGATTTGAGGAATTGTCCGTGTTTTTTGTATGCTTCATAGGCAATCGTGCCGGGCTTGACCAAACATTCCCAGGTTCCCAAGCGCATCGTCCCGCCGTAGGCTCGGTTTTCCAAAATGCGCTCTTGCTCGGGGATCATATGAATCACCTGATGCTTAGAGGTAGGGTCAACTTCGCTGGTATGCGCATCTTTCCAGCCAATAACATTGCGGGCAAATTCAACCACCGCCAATTGCATGCCATAACACAAACCTAAGTAAGGAATTTTGTGCTCCCGTGCAAAAGTAATGGCTTCAATTTTGCCCTCCACTCCCCGCTCCCCCCAACCAATAGGCACGATAATGCCCTCCACTCCTTCTAGCTTGTGGGCAATCTGACTTTCGGTTTCGGAATTGATCCCGATAATCTTGAGGTTGGTATTAAGGTGAAGGGCGGCATGGTCGAGGGCGTCATAGAGAGCGGCATAGGAATCTTTGAGGTGATAATCACCGGTGGCAAAATACTTGCCCACAATGGCAATGGTCGCCGTTTTGGTTTTAGGTTTTTTGATGCGCTCCACCAGTGCTTGCCAATCGTTAAGATCCCTCGGCTTGGCCGCAATTTTTAGGTCTTTCAACAATTTCTTATCGAATTGCTGATCGGCAAACAGTAAGGGCAATTCATAGACACTGGCGACATCGGGTGCTGAGATGATGTGATCCGACTTGACTGAGCAAAAAAGAGCAAACCGATCGCGCCGTCTTTCATCCATGGGCTTGACCGAGCGAGCCACAATAAAATCAGGTTGGATACCCAGAGAGTTGAGGGTGCGCACCGAGAGTTGGGTGGGTTTGGTTTTGGGCTCGCCAATATGGGGAGGAGTGGGTAAGTAACTCACATGGACATGTATGACTGTCTCCCCGCTGACGTATTCGAGAATCCGGGCGGCTTCGTAGTAGAGAGCGTTTTGATACTCGCCGACCGTGCCCCCAAGCTCCACAATCACCGTGTCGGCTCCGTCATGCTTGGCTGCTTCACGGATGCGGCGGATAATCTCATCGGTTACGTGGGGAATGGTTTCGACGTCTTCGCCGCCATAGCCAAAATTGCGCTCGCGGTCAATAACACTTTTATAAATCTGCCCCATGGTCACAAAATTGGCTTTACCCAGGTCTTGACTTAAAAACTTTTCGTAGGTGCCAATGTCCATGTCGGTTTCGGCGCCGTCTTCGCACAAAAAAGGATCCCCGTGTTCGATAGGGTTTATAAGACCTGAATCAAGATTGAGATAGTTTTCGCACTTAACGACGGTGATTTTTAAGCCCCGGGATTTAAGCAGTAGGGCAATAGAAGCGGTGACGATGCCTTTGCCGACTCCTGAGAGGACCCCGCCCGAAACAAAGATGTAGTGTAAGGGTGTTTGTCGCGGCATCTTCACGCTTATTGTATCAGGCTCAGGTCATCTGTCTAGTAAGTTCCAGGTTTACACACCTTGTCTAGGGGAGTTCCCCTTCCGAGACATGCATTGGTACATGCATACCAAGCACATTTACCATTGCATGCATTTGCGTCTCTCCTCTCACAAGGCTGACAGTTTTGTGCGTGAGCTTCCCAGGTTACGCCATCTACGCACTCAACACAACCAGTTGTAGCCTGCTCAAGAGGATAAAATCCATTCGTTTTTTCTGTGCAATATGCATCTGATTGGCACACTTGCATTTGGTCTGTTTCTATTTCTTGACAGGAGCCTTGGCCACCGATCTTGCAGGTATACCAAGAGCATTTTCCATTACATGAGTTAAAATCTCTACCAGTACAGGGTTGGCAGTATTCTGCCGGAGTTTCCCAAACCACATCTTCTCCGCACTCAATACAGCCAGTGGAAAAGTTGCTATTGGGGTAATAACCATCAGACTTGTTATCGCAAAACGCGTTTGAAGGACATACTGTTTGCCAATCTGTGCTCCGGTCATGGCATGCGCTTTCCTGCTTATTCATGCACGCATGCCAAGAGCATCTGCCATTGCATGCATTTTCCTCCCTCCCCTCACAAGGCTGACAGTTTTCTGCCTGAGTTTCCCAAGTCACACCCTCTTTGCATTCGACACAACCGGCAGAAGAATTGCCATCTAAGTAATATCCATTTTGTTTACTAAAGCAAAATGATTGGCAGAGGTCGTAACTAACTTTAAAAGCACTTCCACCCGAACAAGACAGACAAATATTATTTTGTGAGGAGTCTTTTGAAACGATCAGTTTATCTGCTGAGTTAATACATTGGCATTTCCAGGGTTCCGCAACGCCGCCTCTGCAGGAATAGCATTGGCCAGAAGCTGAAAAAACTTCATCGCTTCCTGAGCCACCACAATGCTCTTGATAAAAACTAGTGGGTTTACAGGCTGAATCTTCATATTGGGCCACTTGTTTTCCTTGCGCACATTGCATACAGAGTGTCTCAGATATTTTGTGTGCACCATCGCTTAAAGACTTGCAGTTATCTAATTCACAGTTTTTACTATCAGCTTCAAAAAGCTGACCTTCGCGACATAGGGCGCATTTTGAACTTACCTCATCATTCGCATAATATCCATTTCTCTTATCGGCACAATAGTTACTCCTATAGATTTGCCCAGAACCTAGCTCCTTTCTTATTAGATCGGCTACTCCAAAAGAGGACAGATATCTTGTACCAACAGAACCTAACCATGCACCAACGTTAC
>CAZVUJ010000007.1:0-10970 GCA_964630135.1 uncultured Pseudomonadales bacterium
TGACAGATTTGGTGGATAACCCTGTAGAACTCTCAGATAGTTTTGTGGTGCATATGCATGGTACTTTTACCTATGAAGATCTTAATGGGCTAAAACAGGTTTTGAAACTACCTTTGGTGGTTGAGAATAAGAAGCTTGGTATGACACAGCTTTATGCAGGTGTAGCCGATAAGCCCTACACTAAAGAGATGTTGGACTGGGTAAAAAAAGAAAGATTTTCTGAAGATATGGTCGGCCCTCACTCGGTTCAGTTGCTGTTGGCCACCCGAGCGCAACTCAAAGAGGAGCATTACGGAACCCAAGTAATTGCCGATCTAATAGACTCGATCCATCCCAGTGGGTTTTTAATGTTTCATGAAGATGGCAGATCACAGAGCTTAGGAAATAATCAAGAGTGGATTATAGCAATGGAAATGAACTTGCTGGCTAAACAGTAAACTATGAATATAGTTCGTATGCTCAATAAACCAGTAGTATTTCTAATAAATCTATTGTGTATGTGTTGGGTCATTGCAATAGCTGCTAGCCCAACAAACGCTCACATCGGTGATGCTGCTTGCACCCCCAATACATGTGCTGGGTCCAATGCTTATTTACGGGTTAATGATTGTATACCTAACAACAACAAAACAAGTTGCTTAAATAATGGTGTTACAGAGAGTGTTCCTGTATATTGCACTACAGCAGATTGCACAGGCGGTGCTCCCGGTAAAAATGGATGTAGTGGTTTAACTCCTTTTCAAAATGGAGCAGGAGCTTGGGATTGTCCAGATCCCCAAGGCGGTAACGTTAGTTGTTGCAGCAATAGTGGAGGAGGTGGGGGTGGAGGAGCATCCCCCACTTCGGGCGGTGGTGGGGGTGGGGGTGGGTGCCAAACAGGCCGATTCAAGGTGAAAGGCTATGTGCGTAACAGCGATGGCTCCAATATCCGAGATCAAGATGTTGCGCAAGTGGTTTATTCAAACGGCAGCATGGAGCCGTTACATGCCAATGCGACAAGCGGCCAATTCTCGCTCGATAAATGCTGGAGCAGCGTGCCCGGAGGCACGTTTTGGGTGCGAGCACTTAGTCTGCCGGGTAAAAATATATTCAGGCCCGATGGAAATCCGGGGGGCGGCTGTCAACTGGACACCAATGGCATTGATGGCAACCGCTATTACGACTGTAACGTTAGCTCGTATCAATTTGCTAACGACTCTACTGCCGGAGGCGGGTTTAACTTTACCGAAGAAGCTGCTGCTCCGCCGGCGAATAATCCTCCGGAATGCACTAACATATCTATTCCGACCACAATCACCAAGGGCACCAGCTATGCTTATCAAATCGGCGCCAGAGATCCTGATGCAGGCACCGCCAATGGCTCAGGTATAGAGTATGTCGAATCTTATTGGAGGTTTACAGACAATAGTAATAGCTGGACTTTGGTGTCTTCTGATGATTCGAACCAACCGTATAATTACACCTTGGACACGAATGAGATTTCTTTTTCCGGAGCCTCAAAAGACATATACGTAGTGGCAAATGTGATTGCAACTGATGAAACATGCACCGCTGCCAACTGTACCACGGGCAACTCAGCAGCCAATGCGAGCCAATTTACCATTTCAGCCGCGTGCCGTAAAACGGTGACAGTTACACCCCCTGCTTGTGCCGGAGTAGAGATATCCTCGCTTACTCGGGTCTGCAACGCCAGCAATAACATGCAGGCGACCCTCAATTGGACACATCAGGCAGGGGCAACAAACTATGCCATTGCTATTGATGATGACCCTGATTTTTGGACAGATTCAAATGCGGGCAATGAAGTGGGGGCTGCTCCCTATGCTCGGGAGGAAACCGGGGGAAACGGGAGTAACCGTTCATGGAGCGGTCCATTCCCAGCGGGCACAAGATGGTATTATAGAATTCGAGTCACCTCTTCGACTTCGTGTACGCCTCAAAATTGGGCGTATGGAGCCACTCAGAGTACGATAATCACTTGCGCTGGGCCTTCGCCAACAACAGTTTCGTATTCGTGCACCGGATCAATCCCTGCGGGTGGCACAGCTTGTGCTAATGACAACACCGGCTTACCGTCAAATCTTGCCTGGCAACAGGTGGCGAGTTGTGACAACACCAGGAAATGTCAATATACGGTTCAGGCAAATGTCCCTAGCTGCGATTTTACTCAAGGAGGTGGGGATCTTAGTGTCAATAGCTCCCAAGTTGTTTCCGCTACCTCAGGAAACTCGACGAGTGTTCAACTTTTTTACAAACCTCCTGGCGGTAGCTTCCAGGTGTTGGGCACGGAAACCGGTACCAACGCTTCAATTAGCCGCAACCTCACCTGTCAACCGGCTTGGGCTGGGAACACAGTCCAAATAGCCTGTAATGCCTATAATGCCAGTGCTTCGTGTACGGGGGACCCCACAGGCACGAACCCCAGCTGCGGCAGCGATGATTATCGGACAGTTAACTGTGTAGGCTTTAGCTGTACAGGCACACGACCAGCTAATACTTCTATCTATAGCAATGACGACTCGGGCTTAACGAGTAATCTAGGTTGGCAGTATGCCGATCCTAATACGAATCGCAAGTGTCAGTATTACTGCAATTCAGGTTTTCAATGGGACGGAAACTCGTGTGAAGCTGCACCAAACACTTGTGCCGGAGTAGAGATATCCTCGCTTACTCGGGTCTGCAACGCTAGTAATAATATGCAGGCAACCCTCAATTGGACACATCAGGCGGGAGCTTCTATGTATGCTATTGCCATTGATGATGACCCTGATTTTTGGACAGATTCAAATGCGGGCAATGAAGTGGGGGCTGCTCCCTATGCTCGGGAGGAAACCGGGGGAAACGGGAGTAACCGTTCATGGAGCGGTCCATTCCCAGCGGGCACAAGATGGTATTATAGAATTCGAGTCACCTCTTCGACTTCGTGTACGCCTCAAAATTGGGCGTATGGAGCCACTCAGAGTACGATAATCACTTGCGCTGGGCCTTCGCCAACAACAGTGCCTTTTGCGTGCACGGGCACCCAGCCGGCCAATACCTCCATCTATGCTAACGATGACACGGGATTAACACAAAATCTGAGCTGGCAGTATGCTGATCCTAATACGAATCGCAAGTGTCAATACTATTGCTCGACGGGTTATGAATGGGATGGCAATTCCTGCGAGCCGGTGGGATACGTGTGTACCGGATCAATCCCTGCGGGTGGCGCTGCTTGCTCCAACGACGACACCGGCTTGACTTCTAATTTGGCTTGGTTGCAAGTGGCTAACTGCAACAACAACCGCAAGTGTCAATACACGGTCGCACCCACACCCACCACGACTGCTTACTCTTGTACGGGAAACCGCCCCAGCGGCACTTCTATCTATGCCAATGATGACACGGGATTAACCAGTGACCTGGCTTGGGCTTATGGAGGCTCTAATACTAACAGGAAATGTCAGTATTACTGCTCCACCGGCTACGAATGGGATGGCAATTCCTGCGAGCCGGTGGGATACGTGTGTACCGGATCAATCCCTGCGGGTGGCGCTGCTTGCTCCAACGACGACACCGGCTTGACTTCTAATTTGGCTTGGTTGCAAGTGGCTAACTGCAACAACAACCGCAAATGTCAATACACCGTGGCACCAACCAACACGCCTGTCCCTCAAGCGCAAGACTGTGCCTCCCCTGCTAACTTGAGTTGCGGCGGCAGTTGCACGAGCAATGGCGAAATGCAAGTCAACTGCACCTGGACTCGGGACACGCGGGTGAGCGGATTCCGGTTTAGGTATGATGATGATTCTGGATTTGGTTCGGACTCAACACCCATCAACCTGACCACTGACGGCACCAGTGCAAATGCGACCTATACCATGAGTGCGCCGCTGCCCAATGTGCAACACTGGTTTCGGGTGAGTAATCGGGAAAGTGACGGCACGTGTGTTGCTGACCAGAACCAAACGAGTAATACGGCCACTACCGGGCCAGCCACCTGCACCACCTACGCTTGCACCGGCACCCTCCCGGGCAACACTACCATCTATGCCAATGACAACACCGGTTTAACCAGTAATCTCTCTTGGCAATATGCTGCCTCGAACACCAATCGCAAATGCCAATTTGCCTGCAATTCGGGCTATACCTGGGATGGTGATAGTTGCGAAACAACAAGTTATACCTGTGGTGGCACCCGGCCGGCCAATACGCTCTATTATAGCGGCGACAACAATCCCGCATCCTCTGGGGTGAACTGGGTGTATGCCAGCGCTAATACGACAGCCAAGTGTGAATTCTTTTGCGATACCGGACATGAGTGGAACGCTGCCAGCGCCACCTGTGAGCTGCCTGTTAATGCTTGTGTGGCACCCACTACAACTGCCGGAGCAATTACTTGTGCCGATGGCGGCACCCTGACCGGCTCATGGAATGGGGTTTCCGGTGCGGCCACCTACCGGTTTCAGCGCAACACCTCAGCCTCAACTAACGGTGCTATGCAGGCCACGATTTCGGGAACCTCGTTTAGCGTGCCTATTGATGAGCCAGATGTCATGAATTATTTCAGGGTGAGAGTGCAAACAGTGGCAAGTTCTGCCTCCTGCACGGCCCCAGGAACCTGGAGTGCCTGGCGGTCAGTTGCCGCCAATGCCAATTGTGCTGGCCCAACTGCTACGCCAGAGCCAACTCCAACCGACGTGCCGACTACCTGTAATCGCCCCAATGCGGTGACCGTGACCGAGGTGTGCACGCCCAATCCACAGATTGGAGCTTCTTGGGATAAAGTTGCCGGAGTACTGCGCTATGAATATCAAATTAAACGAGCGGGAGAAGGTTGGCCTGATCGAGTCGACGAAGGTGTGGTTGCTCAACCACCAGGTTCGACTATTCCTTCCATGCCCACTTATCTTACGGAAGCTAACCCGCCTGATTACAACGTGCGAGTGCACTCGGTGTGTAGTGATGGGGCTGGGGGCGAAATAGTGAGCAATTGGCGAACGGGGACGTCGAATTTCACCCCGCCTGCTTGCGGTGGGCCGAGTCCCACCCCACTAAGCTATGCGGTTGATGTCAGATTGCGGGTTACCGATGATAATGTTTGTTCTTCAAGTGGAACAAATGAAGATCCATTCTTGAGCGGCACATTTACCTCCAGCATGCTCGTGGATGAAGTCGGGTATGTTGGTCCCACCTTTACGCCTATGCCCATTAATAGTGCGACCTTCACCTTAAATGGTCTTCGCAATATGAACAACGTGCAGCCACGTTACAGCCAATTTAGTAATAATGAGATACCTGGATGGACAAAGGCGGTGTGTCAAATTCCAGTTTACAGCACTGTGCAAAACGCGGCCGACAGCCCGATTGACTTTTTCCTTTCAGTAATACAAGGTCCATGGTGGCAGTCGAGTTTTGGTGACGTTTATGCCAATGTCATTTCCAGTAAAATTCCGCCAACAGCCACAAATCAACACCTTTCAATTACAGGTGGTGGTTCCGAAGCAGGAGCCGTGGTTTGGAATTCATCGATTGATTTGAGCACCGGCACGCCTAGCCAGAAGGGTTATCGAATTGGCAATGAGTCTTTACCTTTTCAACAAGATTTTGCTTATTTTGCCTCAAAATTGGGTAGTGCAACCACCGCGGTGGCCAATATTAACACCATTAATCCTAACGTTAATGGTTTTTACCGAGCAACAGGAAATCAAACGTTTACCTCAACGTGGAATAATGTGACGGGAAAAATCGTTATTTTGATTGATAATCCCGGCGCCCAGTTAACCGTCCAGGGGGTTAATCCTATTACCGTTGCCTCGGGCGGATTTATCTTTTTTGTGGTCAACGGACCCATCTCCTTTTCAGCTGAGGTTGATCAGGTGTATGGCATGTTTTTAGCTACCGATGATATATCTATTGCCTACGATATTTCTAATCAAGATAGCTTTGAAGGCCATGGTAGTTTTGTGTCAACCAGTGGGGATATTGTGTCTAATCGTAGCCTTTCCGGAAATGATAATAATACGGATCCGGCAACTGAATTTATTTATGAGCCCAGCCTTGTAATCAATACACCCAACCAATTGCGCACCAATACCACCGTTTGGCAAGAAGTGGCGCCATAAACTACTACCTTAAAGAATACTGCTATGCTGCCCGATATGGTCTTAACCCCTAAAGCTTGGTATCGCGAAACTGAGCATCACCAGTCCCCTTTCGAGGCGTTGCTCTATACAGCAGTATCTTTGTCCCTGCCTCACGCCCCTTTTTTGATGATACCGAGTGAGGCGTTTGACGCCTTTTGTTCGCTGCATAAACTGGCGACACTTGATCGGGAGCATACCTTTCCTTTGCCTGAGCCCCAAGCCCGCTCCCTGGCGCACCGCCTCAAACGGTTGGCCTTGCCGCAAGCTTTGGTTGATCAACTAGCCAAGCACTACTCCGCCACTATAGGCAAACACGAAGCATTACTTATGCATCTTGATGCCCCGACTACATCACCGAGGGACTCCACCTTTGTGGGTGAGGTGAGTGCGTTGGCAGCCATACGCGCTTTTTGGGCCAACCAGATTGCGGCCCGGGGTGTGGCCAAGACGCGCTCGCGGCTTAGCAACCAGCCATTATATGTAGTGGCTCTGCCCAAACACACGTTGAGGGGCCAACTGTGCCAAAAAGACAAATTCCTGGTGGAGCTTGAGGTTAGCAACTCAAAGGCCGAGAACGAATCAGTACCGCAAGTGTATTACTTGGATGTAACGACCGGTGTGGTAACCGAGAGCGATCAAGCGGTGGATAATCCCCACCCTGCCCTGTTGCCAACGAGTAGCGGGGGCGTGTTTGCCCTGGCCCGGGGCCTCTATCGCAAGTCATTGTATAAAGGCACGTGTCCCCTAGCTGGCACCAAAAGCAAAGTGTGGATTCAGCCGTCCATGGTTGTCGACCACGCACGGGTTGGCGACAACCAAAAAGTTCGTGAAAAACCGCTGGTGCTGGCAAAAGGAGAGTCAAGAAGCAAGGGTATTGCTGTGGGGAGCGTGATTCTCATCAAGCACGAGCGAGATTGGCGCAAAGTGCGCTCGCATCATATTGCCGTTACCAATTTGAAACTGCGCGACACCAAGACCATCTCGCTCAAGATGCGTGCCCTTATCGTGGAGCCCAAGACCATGCATGCCGCGGTCGTGGCTCAGGTACGCGAGTTGCGCTTCCCCTTGGTGAGCGGGGTGTTGCACGCAACCAAGCTCTTCAAAAACGGTCAGGTCGTGAGCATTGACTCAGCCAAAGGCAGTATTTATGCCGGCAATCCCTTTGCCGCGCATGCTCCTCAGCGCGCCCCTGAGCAAGTGTTAACACTGCCCGCGCGAGTAAGCCGCCCACCCAAATTAGCCCCCCAGCGCACGCTGCCGCGAATTGTGGCCATCAGTAACCCCCGGGAAACCAACACTACTGCGACTGAGCTGCGCTCACACCAGCGTGTTTTGCTCTCCTTTGGAGCTGCCATTCTCACCGAACTGGGAATTCACCCCCATCGCCTCTGGCTGGACAAACAGCAGACGAAAATCTCCGACTTTATCGAAAGCACCCTGGTCGCCTACCAGCGCCATTGTCCTGACACGCAGCTCATGTATGCGTTAAGTGATGTGAGTGGGCCCTTTTTGTCCTGCTTGAAATTTTCGCCTACTTCGAAGCACGACGCTCAAGCCAGCTACTTTGAATTGCGCGGTGCAGCCAGGTTATTGCTCGATGAGCACGATTTTGCATCTATCGAGATCAAAGCCTTGGTTAAGGCACATGCCAAGCGCATCAAACTCGAACTGATTCTGCCGTTTTGTCGCACTCCTCAAGAGCTGATTGCGCTCAAGCGCCACTTAGCGAGCTATGGCTTGATTCGTGGCGGGTATGTGAAGCTGTTTTTTCGGGTGGAAACTCCCGCCCAGTTAGTTGATTTGGAAGCATATAGTGATGCCGGCATTGATGGTGTTGTCTTAGATATGCACCACCTAAGTCTGACCTATTCGGGTATGAATGTCCGTCTGGCGGATCACGCGCCGCTTAAGCAACTGATGCAGCAACAACTGATGGTCTTTATTGATCAGCACGCGGTGGGTATCCCACCTAGTCTGCCGGTGTATGGCTGGTATACCGATTACGATCTGGCTTTTGCTCGTGAGTTATACCCGAAAATTCTGAAAGCGTTTATTGCCTGAGCTTTCTTGGAGTGTGTGAAGGGCAACCACTAAAGGCACATGGATTTCCTCTTCAAGCCAATGACACGGGGAGGATGCTGCAGTCGGAGGTTTACCCGTTTTCAAAAGTAAGGCATAATGAACTCATGCCTGCCATTGTCGATATTGTCGCGCGAGAAATCCTGGATTGCCGCGGCATCCCTACCGTTGAAGCCAGTGTTATCCTTGATAACGGCATTATTGGCACGTCCAGTGTGCCCACTGGCACCTCGACCGCCTCACACGAAGCCCTGGAAGTGCGCGACAACGACCCAAAACGCTACGGTGGTTTGGGGGTGACGCTTGCGGTCAACAACATTGCTACCCTGATTGCGCCGCAACTGCGGGGCAAAGACCCAGTGCGCCAGGGTGAAATCGACACCCTCATGATCCAGCTGGATGGCACCCAGAACAAAAGCAAGCTGGGGGTGAATGCGGTTTTGCCGGTGTCTCAAGCCGTGGCTAAAGCGGCCGCTCAGGTGTATGGGCTGCCGCTGTATCAGTATTTATTTTTGAAATATAAGGTTGCCCCCGAACCGCTAACCGTTCCCTCCCCGGCGTTTAATGTCATCAATGGCGGCAAGCATGGCGCTGGCAACCTGGATTTCCAGGAGTTTATGCTGGTGCCCTCGACGCGATTTCCCTTTCATCAAGCGTTGCAAATTGGGGTGGAGTTGTTCTATGCTCTGGAGCGCTCACTCATCAATAAAAACGCGATTCATTCCACCGGTACCGAGGGCGGCTTTACGCCCAATCTCTTCACTAATCTCGACGCTCTGGAAATCATGATGCAGGCTATCAAAACCACCCCCTACCAATATGGCCACGATGTCTTTTTATCCCTCGACGTAGCCGCGGAAACGATTTTGGCCTCGGGGAAATATGTGATTAAAGACCGCTCGCAAGCTTACTCGAATGCTGAGTTTGTGAGTTACTTTGCTGATTTAAACGATCAATACCACTTGTTTGCTCTGGAAGACCCTTTAGGCGAAGATGAATGGGATGCCTGGAGCCAGCTGACTCAAAAAATCGGTCACCAAGTCATGATTGTGGGAGATAATTTGGTAACCAGCAATAAAAAACGCCTGCAAAAAGCAATTGAGAAAAAAGCCTGCACGGCCGTTGTAGTTAAGCCCAATCAGATTGGCACCGTGACCGAGGTGGTCGAGGTGGCCTATATGGTCAAGCAAGCGGGGATGTCTTTGATCGTGTCCAACCGCTCAGGCGAAACCAACGACGATTTTATGGCGGATTTCGGGGTGGCTATGGGGGCTGAGTATGCCAAGTTTGGTGCCCCGAACCGAGGCGAGCGTATCAATAAGTATAACCGGCTTTTGAAAATTGAATCAGAACTCAACACCCAGCACGTGCCCCAGGCCTAACCACTCTACGCCCTCGCCTGAGTTATGCACTAGTTTCGCACGTATCTAAGAACATGGCGCTGTCATTCCGAGCCCTCTATGCACCTGACGTCATTCTGGAGCCTGAGCACAACTCAAGCGATAGAATCTAAAGCATCAACGGGATCCTTCCTTTGAGCTTCACTTGGGATCAAGATGACAGTATCTGTTGTTTACATGACAATTGTAGGTGGGTTAGACGAATCACCAAAAACACCCAGTTGCCCTAGAGGTGCCTGATGCGCTACGCTGTCAAGGTATATGGTACGCCGTCACTTGCCGCTCAAAAAAATTATCATGCTTTCCAGTTTGGCTGTGTTTGTGTTGGCAAGTGTGGCGCTCTACATGAGCCTTAAACCCAGTGCCCAGACACTGCCTGACACGACCAAGAAACCGGGGGTTTTGGGCTTTTCCACACCCGAGCGGATTGAGGTGGGTCAACCCTTTGCGGTTAAAGAGCAGGCAGACACGCTCGGCAGTAATGTCAATGCTGTCGGCATATACCTTAATTTCGATCCGAAAATGCTGCGCTTGACCAACATGAATTCCATAGAATCGTTTTGTCAGTTTTACCCTGAGAAAAAATTTGACAACAATTTGGGCACGGTGAGCTTGGCCTGTGGCAGTCCTCATCCGGGTTTTAAGGGAGAGAGCACCATCCTAAACCTGGAGTTTATGCCCTTGGTAGCCGGCACGACAACTCTGCGCCTGAGTGAAACCAGCCGGATGCTCGTGTCAGACGGCAAGGGCACCAATATCCTCAAATCATTGCCCCAAAAACAACTCACCATCGTTTCGAGTATATGAGTAGTACTACTAAACTAGTAGCGGTGTGCCTGTTGCTTACTGCCAGCGGCCTAATCCCTGCGCTCGCGCGGGCCAACCCGTTTTTTTATCTGGATGGCAGTGACTATGCCGTGCAGGGCGCGCGCAAATCGATGCCGCTCTACCTGGATACGGATGATTCTACGTTGACCGCCGCTCAAGTGGTGCTTAATTTTTCATCCGCATATCTTTCGGGCACCGCCATTAGCAATCTCAACTCGCGCTGTTCTTTTTGGGCGCCGGCCGACCCCTCCCTGGGCTATGGTTCGGGTGTCACTCCGTATTTTCAGGGTGGCAACAAAGCGGTCATCGCCTGCGGTTTTAGCAACCCGGGGTATACAACCAGCGGAAATGCTGCGTTGATTGCCACGCTTACCTTTACCCCCCAGGCTTCCGGGTCAGCCACTTTGTCGTTCTCCAATCCGATGTATCGCTATATCGGCAGCACCATTGCCCCTGGCGCATCGCCCAATTTTTCGCTGGACATTTATGCGTCCACCGAATCGGCTCAAGCCGCGCAACCCACAGCCACCCCGACTCA
>CAZVUJ010000007.1:11070-12903 GCA_964630135.1 uncultured Pseudomonadales bacterium
CTGCTCATTCCGGGCAAGTCATCGGCTGACAAAACGGTGGTCTTGGTTAATTTTATTTCGACCCTGACCTTTTTGGCGTTGCTTTCCATCGCCCTGTGGCGCATGATTACCGTTTCCAAGATGAACCGAGTTAAGTATCGCCACATGCAGGACTTGTTAACCGGAGAATTGTCGGTGCTGCAAACCAAAGTGGGCGGTTTGTCGGCTAAAAAGACAAGCGATTCACTTGAAGATGAAATTAAGCAATCCTTCGAAAGTCTGGTGTCACAAGTGAGAGCGGACCAGGAAAAGAAGCGCACCACTAAAGGAGTATAATTTTAGTCATGCATCTTTATACACCGTGGAGCTTTTCAAACCTATTACCCCGTTTCTGCTTTGTTTTATTGTGTGCCGTGTGTTTGTCCGCGTGTGCTTCAAGCCCGGATACCGCACCCTTGCCTGAGCCCACTCCGGTCGCTTCCACTCTGCGTCAGGTTTTAGCCCAACCACATTCGCTGGTGCTTTTGACCAACGGTTCACTCTGGCTCACTGATCCCTTCACCCAAAGTCGGGCGGAACTGTATACCCTCAAAGTTGGCGAGAGCCCGAGCTTTGTGTCGATTGATACCTTCAAACTGTCGCCACACAAAAAACACGTGGTGTGGTACACGGCCGGCAAAGGCGTGTTTAGTTTGGATTTGGAGCAAAAACAGGTGACTACCGTTTATAAACCCTCCGATTGGTTCAACACCAACCCCTATATGGCCTTTATGCCTGAATCTGAGACGGTAGTGCTGGTGGACAACGGAGGCAAAACCCTGGTGGTGATCAATCTGGAGAGCGGTGAAGTGACTACCACGTCTATCCCCTATCCGTTTGGTACCGTGTTCAAGCCATCCCCCAACGGCAGCGCGTTTGTATTTGTTTCCGGTTTTGATCAAGACAATGCGCAAACTACCTATATGTTTACCAGTCAAACCATGGAGTCGCAGCGGCAGTTTGCCACCCAAACCGAGCACGTCGAGCGCGATCAAATCGAGTGGTTGGCGGATAGTTCCGGGATTATCACCATTGAAAACGGCTCCACTCTGATGACCTATGACTATGCCAACCCGGAGAATAAGCGCGTGTTTTATACCCTGCCTGATGAGCAAAAAATCACCTATGTTAAGCGGGTGGAAGATCATTATTTTGTGGCCGCGGCTAACGAGGTGTGGCATGTGCTGGATGCCGCCGGCAAGCCTTACGCCCGACTTCCTATCGATATGGTGGCAGATTTGAGCTCCCCCAACCTGATTCCTTATTTCCAGGATCACTTCTTGGTTGATGAGGTATTCGCCCCCAGCGCTCAAGAGCGTTTCCACCGCATGTGGCTGTTGTCGTTCAAAGGCGAAAAAAAACTGGTTGCCCCCAAGTTTAACGAGATGTATGTGGAAAGTAGCACCGAAGGGGTGGTGCAGTAATTCGTATCTACGTATATTGCTGTTTACTTGCGTGGCGCTGCTTTCCTTGGTAGACCCATCTTTATTATTAAGCGCACTTGTCAAATCCACTACTTTCTTGAATAACTGGTGCAAGGATGTCTGGAGTTTGTGACATACCCTAGAGATCATTACTGATCAATGGCTTTCAAGTGTTAATCAACCTTCGCAGACTACCAGGTTACACCTTCGAAGTGTAAGCCTCTCACAAGTCGAAGAATTTTTGCAAACCACACCATGTCACATCAGACTACACTTCGGAGGTGTTAAGAAAGAAGCTTGTTGCGCTGACCCACCTACAGTTGTCACCTAAGCACTATGGTACTGTCATCCTGATCGCGAGCGAAGCTTAAAGAGAAGGATCAAGCGCAAG
>CAZVUJ010000008.1:0-12649 GCA_964630135.1 uncultured Pseudomonadales bacterium
CTGCTGGGAAACATAGGTTAACTCCTCTTTAGCCTGGGAGGTAAGCGAAGTAGAATTGACAAATGAAACCGGATCATGGCAACCTTCATAGTGGAGATCGCAAGGTTCAATGAAATTATGAATTTCGACAAGAGCCGGCTTAGCAAGATCGGCTTTTGAACCCAAATACGCTACTGGTTTGAGGGAAACCAGGGCGGCGATGCCAGCCAAACTAACGGCAGTAACGGCAGCCACGAGCATTGCTGAGTGCCGGCGGAAATTTTTGCGGCTGGGGATAACGACAATATCTTTTGTTTCTTGAGGCGGGGCGTTTAGAGCATCAGCCAGTTCAGCATCTGATGGGTTGTGCATATATAAACTATAACACGCTTAAATGCAGCTATTCTTCATGATACACTAAGGCCATTGTTTTCTTCTGGAAAGATGCTTGTATGCACTATTCAAAACTCTTTGGCAAAACTGCTCATGGTGAGCAAAAGGGCTCCAAACTCAAAAGCCACCAACTGTTGGTGAAGGGCGGGTTTATTCGCGAAAGTGCCGCGGGGCGATATTTCCTTTTGCCTTTGGGCTGGCGCGTTCACGACAAAATCAAAGCAGTGATTAAGCAAGAAATGGATAAAGCGGGATCACAAGAGATGCTTTCGCCCACACTCCATCCTCTAGAGCTATGGAAAGAAACCAACCGCACGAATACAGCGGGATTTGAACTTATGAAAATTGTCGATCGCCGAGGAGGCGAGTTTGCCCTGGGTGGAACGGCCGAGGAAATGTTTTTGGATGTGGTGCGTAAGTTTAATCTATCTCACAAAGATTTGCCGATTAACATTTACCAATTTTCCAATAAATTTCGCGATGAATTGCGGGCTCGCGGGGGCTTGTTGCGGTTGCGCGAGTTTATTATGAAAGATGCCTATAGCTTTGATCTAGATGAGCTAGCTTTCAAAAAAGAATACGAAAACATGAAGCAAACATACCTCATCATATTCAAGCGCTTAGGTCTAGAAACGCAGGTGGTTGAAGCTGACAATGGCTATATCGGCGGCGAGTATTGTCATGAATTCCAAGTTGAGCACCCTGAAGGTGAGGGACGATTTTTTGTGACTGAAGATGGCTCGTATTGCGCCCATGAAGATGTGGCCACGTTCAAACATGCGCACATGAATCCGGATGAAGCAGTTAAGGACTTTGAAAGTATTGATCAGCCTGAATGGGTGCGCACCATGGAGCATAACCTCAAGTATTACGGTGAGCCTGCTTGGCGCTACCTCAAAAATGTGGTCTACCGCAGCCGACAGGGGGATATTATTATCGCTACCACTCGGGGAGATTTGGATATCAATAAGACTAAGTTGGAGCATGTGCTGGATATGGTTGGCCAACTAGAGGACGCAACTGAAGCCGACTTGGAGGCTATGGGCACCAAGCATGGCTATGTGCATGCCTGGGGGCACACATTTGTCACGCCTCGCAAAACTCCAGATGGAAAACGAGAGTGCCGCGTGATCTATGTGGCTGATGAATCGCTCAAATATGTGACTAATTTTATTGGCGGCCAAAAAGAAGCAACCACCGATTCGCGCAACGTCAATTATGGTCGGGACTTTAACCATGAGATCGAAGCCGATATCGCTATGGCTCAGGCTGGATTCCTGACATCATCAGGCCAGGCATTAATCGAGAAACGAGGCATTGAAGTAGGGAATATTTTTCAGTTGGGCTATCATTACTCACAAAAAATGGCTAACGCGACGTATATCGCAGCCGATGGTTCAAAGCAACCGTACTATATGGGCTCGTATGGCATTGGTTTGGCCCGCACCATGGCCACGATTGCTGAGCTGTACCACGATGACCGTGGTTTGTTGTGGCCGGAGATCGTGGCGCCGTTTCAAGTCCATTTGATTTCGTTGCGGGGCGGTGAAGAACAAGCTGCCTCGCTATATCAAGCTCTCATTGATGCTCGGATCGAAGTGTTGTGGGACGAGCGCGATGAATCGCCTGGGGTCAAGTTCGCCGATGTGGATTTGATCGGTTGTCCTATTCGCTTAGTGGTTTCTCAGAAAACAGGGGATAAAGTTGAATGGAAGCGACGCAATCAAAGTGAAATAGAGCTTTTAGAGCTGAAAGAGGTAATAGGGCGTCTTTGTTAGCTTGTTTGAAAAGAGAGCAGTTATGGTTGAGAGTGGATGGAGGCCTGATGAAGGGATAGAAGCTTCATCTTGGGAAGCCACCGAGCGAGAACAACATGTTGAGTGGTTAAATAGAGTGGGGCGAGAAATTGAAGCAGAAGCCCGGGTTGCTTTTGAGCAGGTGGACAGATATAGCGAGGCACATATCTTAATCCCTGAGCTAGTGCGTGGTTTTGGAGAGAGATTGCAAGGGCGAAGGGAGCGGTTTCCTGGGAAAACAGATTGGGTGTTGAGTGCAGATAGCAATTACGATCGGTTTATGTTATTGCTAGCTATGTTGGTGGAAAGAGGTGGTGAGTGGGATGCGCATAAGAGACAGTCTTTTCGCCGGATGCTTTATACCTTTGGCCAACAGGTTCAGCATGACTTGCCCGAAGAAAACCAAAGGATCATGGTGTCGAGCTTGGTGGGGGAAGTGGATGTAGAAGCAAAATTCGGGAGTTTGTCAGCAGCAGAAACAGAAGTTGTGGCAAGATTACAAGAATCCTTGAGTGAATGGCAAGATGTTAATGAAACTGACCCACCTGCACTTCTTCATGCATAGTCACCTGAACTTGGCTGAAAGCCAAATGAAGGATCGAGCATCGCGTTGTTTTTCGCTTACGCTTGATCCTTGTCTACCCTGTCTGCCGACAGACAGGCTTCTCTTTAAAGTTTTACTGGGGTTTAGGATGACAGTATTGTATTGTGTACATGACAACTGTAGGTGGGTCTTATGGAAGGGTATCATCATATATAAGCCTTGACTGGTTCTCTACGATGAATAGGTGATGGTTATTGCGAGATGTGATGCATAACTAAGATGGTGCTAACCTGGTGTTTAACACACATTATGTATGCTTGTTCAAATGTCTGGACATTCAAATAATTGACAGGCATACTGGTCTTATGAAGGCCGATATAAGATTAAGCGATAAAGAGTTTGAATTAATTTGGGGCAATTTGCTCGTAACCCTGGAAAAGTCTACCGATAGGAAAATGATAGCCACGTTATTAGTCGGCACCTTAGGGAAGGCTGAAAGAATCATGATGGCCAAGCGGCTTATGATAGGCATTTTGACTGTGTCAGACATATCAGCATCAGAAATTGCCGTTGCGTTAGGTCTGAGCCGATCAACTGTCTACACTCACCAAAGAAGTCTTGACATTAATCCTCTCTATAAAAGTGCGTTGAAGGTGTTTATGCATAAAAACTTAGGTGTTAAAGAAGTGAAATTTAAAGAGATAGACTATGTGGCCCGTCTGATTTCGAAAATGAATTAAAAAGACTTCACCATTACCAAATTGCCCCATTGAAGTTATGTATAAATGTCTGGATGTTCAAACATTTGAACAGGGATCTTTTTGAAAAAACGAATATAGCAATGATGAAAGACAGATGTTTGTTTGATGAAATCCTGTTAAACGCGAGTTTCACACTTACTTGAAAATAGGATGCTGTCATTAAGACCATACTTGATACCCACGACTTGAAGTCGTGGGCGGTAGTTGAATCCGTATCGCAAGATACGCTACCAGTAATGATACTACCGACTTTAGTCGGTAGAGAATCATTCTTAAGCAAAGTCGAGGAATCCCTTCAAGACATATTTACATAGCAGGGATCTCCCTGTCTGTCGACAGACAGGTCGACTGTGCTCGAGATGACATACAGGCAAAATACGAAACTCGTGTTAAAGTATAGTGTGGCTATGCATAACGATCCTATTACTCAACCAGCCCGTTTATTAGTGGCTCATCAAAATCCCGATCTGGATGCGATTGGGGCGTGCTGGCTGTTTATGCGCTTCGACAAACAGCATTTTTCTCAAGTTGAATATTATTTCGTTAACGCGGGCGACGAAATCTCTGATGAAGTGTTAACGGCCAAAGGCGTGCATCGCGACCAAGTGGTGCATGTCGACACGGGGCTTGGGCCGTTTGACCACCATCAACCGGACAATACGCTGCGAGACTCGGCTACACTGCGCGTGTACGAATACTTACTGACCAAATACCCAGATTACGTGCATAACGAAGCTTTGAAGCGGGTGGTTACTTTTATCAACGACACTGATCATTTTGGTTCTTGCTATTGGCCTGAAGCGGATAATGATCGCTATCTGTTTATGCTGGAGGAGATTTTGAACGGCCTGCGCAGTGTCCGGCACTTTAGTGATCATGAACTTCTTGAATTTGGCATGGTCTGCCTGGATGGCGTGTTGGCGGCCACCAAAGAGTTTGTGGCCGCTAACGATGACTTGACTCACAAAACCATCGAGTTTGATACTCGTTGGGGCAAAGCACTGGCCATCGAGAACCAAAACGATGAAGTCGTCAAACTGGCGCAAAAACGTGGCTGGGTGTTAGTGGTGCGCAAAGACTTAGAAAAAGGGCATATCCGGATTAAAGCCGTGCCCGACCGAGGGTATGATTTAACTCCTATCTATGAGGCGATCACGCGAGCTGACGCCGTGGGCACCTGGTATATGCACCCCTCTAAAA
This sequence comes from uncultured Pseudomonadales bacterium, assembly GCA_964630135.1. Taxonomy (GTDB): domain Bacteria; phylum Patescibacteriota; class Microgenomatia; order UBA1400; family RBG-16-45-19; genus CAYYKL01. The sequence goes on from CAZVUJ010000008.1 coordinate 4,674, forward strand.
CGATGCTCTTAAATGGCTCGCGCAAACATGCGGGTCAGGTTGCCAGCCCCTTATCCCTCAAACAAGTGATAGAACTTATCAAGAGTATCTGATGAGCAAAAAGCGGTTGTCCAAACATCAGGCAGTGGTAGCCATGCTCCCTGCACCCAAACGGGCCAAAAATTCTCGAGCTCGCCTCCTGTTGCGAGCAATCTTGTTAGTGGTGGCCATGAGTGCGGCCGTGCTTTCTTGGGGATATCGACTGTTCGATGTGGGAGAGATCATCGGCCATGGTGGTTTGGGGGATTTTTCAGCCTACTTTGAGGCAAGTCGGGCACTCATTTCCGGCAAGGTGATTTGGGCTATCGGCAAGCCTGCTCCCTTTGGGCCACCTTTCACTCTGATTCCTTTTCTTCCTTTTGTCTTCTTGCCTAAAGTCGCCGCTCAAATTGGCTTTAGCTTTATAAACGCTGTGGCCTATGTCTTAACCTGGTATGTCCTAGGCAAGCAGTGTCTCAGGCGCTTCTCTTTTGCACACATACCCTGGTGGTTTGGTTTGGCGTTGCTTCCTTGGTCGTTTCCGGTGGCTTACTCGCTGGGGTCAGGCAATCCCATGGGCATAGTAACCTGGGGGGTATATGCTTCCTTGCTTATGCATTCGCTGACTGCTTCGCTGGCCGTAAGTGCGGCCGTGCTGCTTAAAGTGTTTCCTTTGGTGCTAGTGCCACTTGCAGGGGGGAAAAAGCAGGAAAGACTGTGGCAGCGAGTGATGCTATTGGGTGTAGTGATCGGAGTGGCGGGCATAAGTCTTTTGGTGTGGACAGATCAATGGGTTGCCTTTGGCGCTTATGCCCTCCATCTCATAAATATATCAGGTAATTCAGTCGATAGTGCTGCGCAAAATCAGTCGTTCACTTCTTCGATTACCCGGATAGGGATGTCAACCTCCTGGCTGAGAGTAATCACGATCATGTGGAATCTAGGGGTAATGGGGTTTGCGGCCGCCTGGTTCAATCAAGAACAACCATGGAAAAAAATGCCCCAAGCGAAGCGGCTTACTTGGGGAATGCGCCTGCTTGCCTTGACGCTACTGGTTCACCCCATGCCCTGGCAGTATTACTATGCGCTGTTTGTGCCCTATCTGTTCCTCATGCTTATACACAAGCGTTTCGCATATCTGCCTGTTTTGGTGCTCCTGAGTTTCAATAGTGGGTGGTTGCAGGGCGGAATGGCAGTCAATGCTTTTGCTAACAGTAGTCAGTTTCTGGCCACGCTTTTGTTTATGAGTATTGAGTTTGTGTCGAGCAAACGCACTTCAATTGATCAAATTATTAAAGAGAGTAGTTTTTTTAAGGCGACTCCATCGCGCTAATGTGCCTTTCAATGGTGTGCTTGCTTTTAATTCCAAAAGTGTCGCTGTAATTGGCAATGTGTTACAATTACGCTCTGACATGCATTAACCATAGGTTAAATCAGTTTGATGGGAGGTGTTTTTCGTGCCCACCGTTATTAAGGCAAAAAAAGATGAACCGGTGATGAGTGTGATCCGCCGATTTAAGAAACAAGTGGCTCAGGACCAAGTGCTTAAAGAAGCCCGCAAACGTGACTTTTTCCGCAAACCATCGGAGATGAAAAAAGAAAAACGAAAGGAATGGGAGCGGCAAAAGCGACGGAATCAGCGGATGATTTTTGCGTAAGTAATTTTCGGATGTAAGCAACGTTGTTAGATTTTAACGCTCAATTAGTTGTCGTCGAGGATTCATCGGTTGATGAGGGCTTGGTGGTGGCCTTGGAGCAGCGCTGTATTGAGTTGCTCCAAAGACTTTCGCTCAGCGCTGAATCAGTCGCTGTGTCGCTCGTTTCGCTCGAGCGGATGCGCGCTCTTAACCGCGACTATCACGCCCTTGATGCGCCTACCGATGTGCTAAGTTTCCCGTATAAAGACCCGGCGAGTCAGGTGAGTCAGGAGCTATTTGTGGAAGTGGCTGAAGCGCAAGGATTTTTGGGCGATATTGCCCTGTGCACTACTATTGCCGCAAAGCAGGCGGAGCAAAAGGGAATTCAGCTCATCGATGAGCTTGCCTTTTTGTTTGCCCATGGGCTTGAGCATTTGCAGGGGCATCATCATGAGTAATGACGTTGGCTAAACAGTTCGGCTGGGGCCATAACTAGGGCTTAACAAGTCCGCTAGCCGCGTGATAAGGTTGGTTCGCTCGTATTAGTCATTATCCATGCTACATGTCATATTATTCCAAATACCGACCCTCCCGTATCCAAGATCTGGATATCGTAGCCGTGCGAGATCAGCTTAATGCGATTCTCCAAGCCGGCTCGTTTTCGCATGCCTATCTTTTCACCGGCCCTCGGGGAACGGGTAAAACCAGCACGGCCAGAATCATTGCCAAAGTGCTCAATTGTAAAGCTAACACCCCCTCACTCGGAGCCAAACAGAAGGCCTTGCAAGAACCGTGCAATGAGTGCGCAAGTTGCACGAGTATTGCCACTGGTTCAAGTCTGGCAGTGATTGAAATCGATGCGGCCTCGAACCGAGGCATTGACGATATCCGCACGCTCAAGGAGCAGGTGGTGTTGGCCCCTTCTGGTGGAGCCTATTGCATCTATATTATCGACGAAGTCCATATGCTGACCACAGAGGCATTCAATGCTTTGCTCAAAACGATTGAAGAACCTCCTGCTCACGCCGTGTTTATTCTGTGCACCACGGAAGCTCATAAAGTGCCTGCCACGATTCATTCCCGGTGTGCCCGCATTGTTTTTAACCGCGCTTCAATGCATGAAATTGTCGCCAGTTTGCACAAAGCCGTGGCTGGTGAGAATCTGCACGTTGAAGCAGCTGCACTAGACATTATCGCCCAAAGCGCCGAGGGAAGTTTTCGCGATGGGATGAAGCTTTTGGAGCAACTGTCACAACAAAATACCTCAATCAGCCTGGAGATGGCTCAGAAGTTAACGGGCTACACGAGTGAATATAATGCAGATCAATTACTTGAAGTGCTGGTGCAAAAAGATATGACAGGTGCATTAAACGAAGTGAGGACGCGAGTGGAGCAGGGGACTGATTTTTCGTTGTTTCTCAAGCGAGTGGTGGAATCTTTGCGGGAGCGATTAGTGCGCTCAGTTGCCGACGGCTCGGAGTCAATGACGCAGGAGTACTTGCGCTTGCTCGAGCTAATAACGCATTACACGCACTTTCAAAAAACATCGCCCATTCCGCACCTGCCACTTGAAATGACTATCGTGGCATGGTGCCAGGGGAGTGAGGTAGTGCCCACTTCCGATCCATCGGTGCCAGCTAAAAAACTGCACAGTGCCCCGACTACACAAAACCCCGAGACACCTGCAACCTCAGAATGTGTGTCAACGGATGTGGCACCAAGCCAATCTCAAGCAATGCCTCCAAATATAGAAGACCACAGTTTCCTTCATAAATCCGAAGTAACGCAGCTGAGTGAGCCTCAAGCCACGGTTTCTCTTTCGTTGTCTGAGATTGAAGCCAAATGGTCTGAATTGTTGGCTCTGGTGCGCGGCAAAAACGTGAGTGTGGAAGCCTTGCTGAAAGCTGCCCGGCCATCGAATGCTCAAGGGAACAACCTCACCCTGGAGGTGCTCTATGCCTTTCATAAAGAACAACTGGAGCAACAGCGGCACCGCGCCATGGTTGAGGGTGTAATGGCATCGCTGTTTGGGGGCGAGTGCCGGATCAACTTGGTCCTGGCTGGGTCATCTGCCAAAAAAAATTCTGGTGATGTGGTCAATGTAACGGGTATTCTCAAAGACGAACAGGTGGCCCAGGCAGTGGAGGAGATATTTGGAACTTAGGTTTTAGTTATTAGCTTTTAGGTTAAAGTTCTGTAGTTTCAACAACGCCACGAGGTGTTTTTTAGATAATTTGAATATTGTTTGGTGCTTGGTTATTATTTAGACATTAGTGCAATTTGACATTAGAAATTCTTGCTCCCGTACGTTAGAATAACCTCATTACCTGATCTAGTTAGATTTACCAATAAACTGTAAAACAAGGAGAAATATATGGCATTTAATCCACTCAAAGGCTTGGGTGACATCAACCAGCTGCGTAAACAAGCCGCGCAAATGCAGCAGCAATTGGCTCAAGAGCAGATCACCGTCGAAGAAGGTGATGTAAAAGTCGTTATCACTGGCGATCAACGCATTGTGGAATTTAGCGTCCAGGGCATTAGTTCTGATGTGGCCATCTCAGCCCTCAACAACGCCATCAAGAAATCACAACAAATGGCAGCCCAGAAACTTCAACAAATGAGCATGGGTGGTGGGAATTAATTACGCAGTGACAAGCCCTCGTTTCGGACAGTTTGGATAAGACTGCCGCAAATTCCATGAGCCTCGAGGAGCTGTCTTAAGCGTTGAATAAATTTTGCCTGGACATACAGTGAATACTCATCTTCGTTGTCAAAAATGATGTCCGCTAATTCATCCTGAGATATATGTCTGTGATTGATTAGATGTCGTAATACCCGTAGTTGTTTTGATGATTTAACTTCAATTGGTTTATTTTTCCATACGACGGCATTACCATTAAGACTCAGTAAATTTGGTTCAAATCTAAGGCCTAACGAAGATAGGTAGGCATCGCTGGCTTTTCTCAACTCCTGCGATGATTGGGCATGGCGCAGTGATGCAAGGGTAGGAGAAAACGAAACATCAGAAACAGATTCGATGCATACAGCAAGCGTTGATTGCGAAACCAACCAGTCACAGACAGCTTCTTGTTCCTCCCAAGTCAGTTGCAGTGAGGAGTTGGGCGTTGCATGCACCATGCTGCCTACCAAAGCATCGACCAGATCATGCAGGCTGGCATCCGCTCGCAAATATATTTCCACTAAACCCATGGACTCTTGCAAGCAATTAAAGGACGCTACCGAACCAAAGTGAGTGGGGAAAAAATGTAGGTGCTTTATGGCTTTTGCCTGAGGGAAAACCCCACCTAACCAGTCAATAATCTCTTTGCGGCACCGGCTCCAGGAATCGCGAAGCTGTGTATCGATGGGGACGGCTGCTTTTATTAGTTTCGACTTATCAAGTAGGTTCTTGATCTCGTGAATGAGTGGGTGATTGAGTGCGGAAAGCGGTTGGTTAATGGGGATAAGCGCCGCCCGGTCCCATATTCTATGGATTGAATTCCATGCAAGATGAGGGAAGACAATGCTATCTGATCTGGGCTTTGCTGGTGCCTGTGGCACGACATAAAACCCGTGCGTTTGGTAGAAATACACGGCAAGTTGGTGAGCGGTATGAACGAGTCGCCGAGCTTCGGAAGCGGAGTTGTATCCCCATTTTTCCTCAATCATGCCTGTAATTTAGTCCTATAGTGATTAGATGTCAAGTTTTTTCAAGTTATGCTGCTACCACAGCTATATCCTTATAAACATTATTGTAATGAGGTTGTAGATATGGCTGAACCAGGTACGCTAATCCCCTATTCGAAAGACATACTCACTAATGCAGCAATGTACGATAATGAGCGTGCTGAAATAGGTAGAGAACAAAAAGGGGATTCAGTTTGGAAATTCTTAGGGGATGTTCATTCAGGAAAGATAGGGCGGGAAGATATAAAAAGGGGTCTGAGCGACATAGCTGATGCTGCGAGAGTGGCGTTTTTAGAGGGGCACGGTTTAGATCCAGAAACGCTCAGGCAAAGGTATCCACTCAAGGAGTCATATTATCCTCTTGCTGAGCTAATTCGTGAGGAGGGTCAGGCCCATTTTTGGCTTCACCGGCATTTACAACATGGAGAGGCCCCATTAGCTAGAGGTGATAAGGTAAGTCTACCCATTGACGGCATTGACTCCAGGGTGGGCTTTTCAGTTATACATGCTAGTGTCCTGGATGGGCCTGACCATGGTGTGGAACATAGTCGTTTAGGGGGGTTTTCAACCGTTACTGACGAAATACTGCGACGGACTTGCCCGGTGGAAGCAGTTTGGTATTTACTACGTAGGGATTTGGGAAGTGGAAGAAGTTAAAACTTAGGGTACTGGTGCAAAGTCAATAGATCTTTAACTTGAGCTGTGTCCATCGTTCAAAGTGAAGAAAAGTAGTCCTCCTATTCAAGCATCTAAAGCCTATCTCATCTTATTACTTGAAGGGGAAGATCATAGCCGATGGCAGCCCAGAAACTTCAAGAAATGAGCATGGGTGGCGGAAACTGATTCACACGCCAGCCCAGCGACCGGCTCTCGCCACAGTTGGGCGCCTGAAGCCAATAGGGTTGTGGGAAAACAAAAATTCCCAAGGTTGGTAGTTTTGGTCATGGATTATCTGAGTAACTTCTAATCGATCAATTCTCACTGCCGAGCCATCTTTCCCCGGAGCGTGGATATACTGAAGCGGATTAAGCATGATGCCTACATGGGAGGGGAAGAGCCCATTCCGGCTAAAGAAAACTAAATCGCCCCTTCGGGCATTTGCTTGATGCACCTCAACCCCGAGTAAGTCAAAAAGCTGGTTACAATGGCGCATGGTGCGCGGTAACGCTTTGTCGATGGATTGAAACAAGTAATTGATAAAGCCACTGCAATCAAAACCAGTGTCAGGGCACATGCCTTGCAATTCGTTGCGATACCGAATGGAAGGTGCTCCGAGTAGCAAGATAGCTTTTTGAGCTAAAGCGTATCGCAGATCGCCATTCGTCCACTTAAGTAAGTTGGATAAGGGCAAGGATAATTGCTCGCTATGAGACATTGCATGTTTGGGGAATGCTTTGTTCCCTTAGAGAAGTATTGAACTTGAGGAGCAGGTTGTGAAACCTGCTCCTTCATGAGAATGATAATTCCTCTAATAAACCTCAAGAATCGGAAACTCTCTACACAGGACTTTGACTTGTTTGGCGATGTTTGTCGGTTTTTCGTCGCCTTTGAGCGTTTGGATAATTATCTGAGCAATCTGTTTCATTTCCTTTTCTTTCATGCCTCTTGAGGTGCAGGCTGGGGTACCCAAGCGAATGCCTGAGGGGTTGGCTGGGGGATTGGGGTCAAAGGGCACGGTGTTGGAATTACAGACAATATGAGCTTGCTCAAGCAGGACGGCCGCATCACGACCAAGCAAGTTCAATGGCCGGACATCGACCACCAGCAAATGATTATCGGTGCCACCGGTGACCACTTCCAGGCCACCTTGCTCCAAACTTTCTGCCAACACTCGAGCATTTTTGACAATCTGTTTGGCATAGGTTTTGAACCGAGGGGTGGCGGCTTCTTTGAGTGCCACTGCCAGGCCGGCAATGGTGTTCAAATGCGGTCCACCTTGAAGCCCAGGCAAAATGGCGGCATTGATTTTCTTACCCAGCTTGGGATTTTTGTTCAGGCCTGTGTCGGTGACCATAATCATTGCGCCCCGCGGACCGCGCAGCGTTTTGTGGGTGGTGGTGGTTACGATGTGGGCATGCGGCACCGGCGAGGGGTGGGCTCCGGCCACAATCAGACCGGCAATGTGCGATACATCAGCCATGAGATATGCTCCCACACTTTCGGCCATCTCGGCAAACTTGTCCAACTGCAGGGTGCGGGGATAGGCCGTGGTGCCGGCCACGATTAATTTTGGCTTCACTTGCTTGACCTGTTTGGCGACTTTGGCATAGTCAATGGTGCCATCGGCTTCGACTTCATATTGCACTGAATTGAAAAACTTGCCCGAGAAGGTGACTTTGGGATGGCCGTGGGTTAAATGCCCACCATGTGACAACTTCAAGCCCATGATGGTGTCACCAGGTTCAAGCAGGGCAAAATAAACGGCCGCATTGGCCGGTGAGCCCGAATAGGGTTGGACATTGACAAAAGGCACCCCAAACAGTTTTTTGGCCCGATCAATAGTCAAATCTTCCAGCTGATCAGCAAATGCTTGACCTTGGTAATAGCGGGCATGTGGATAGCCTTCGGAGTATTTATTGCCAAATGGGGAGCCAACTGCTTCTTCGACGGCTTTGGACGCGTAATTTTCGG
>CAZVUJ010000009.1:0-12584 GCA_964630135.1 uncultured Pseudomonadales bacterium
ACCCAAAGAGAATACGAATATAGCTCTATCCTATACCCGAATATATACCAAAGTAAAGAAGAAAATTGCAATCAGTAACAATAGCCCGTTTATACGATCAATCCCCATCCTTTTATAGATAGGAAAATTCATGAGTAGTGATCCGGGCAGCTTCAATTTGGTCTTTTCTATCACGGATCCGCTCCCGGTAATAATCACCCGTCATCATTTTCCGGTAATCAGAAATTTTCTCCAAAAACTCAATTCCCCTGAGGTGATCATATTCGTGCTGAATAACTCGGGCTAAGATGCCATCGCAAGCCAGTCTGAATTTTCTGCCCGCTTCATCAAAGGCTTCGATAGTGATGGTTTGCGGGCGAATGACGGGGCCAAAAAGCTGGCCATGAAGGACACTGCCGCAGCCTTCATAGATGCAATTGGTTTTTTTAGAATAATGGGTAATGATGGGGTTGATGTAGACACGAAATTCGTCTTGGGCATCGGGCCTGGATTGAGTTTTTCGAGGTTGGGTCACAAATACCTGAAAATTCTGGGCGATCTGGGGAGCGGCCATGCCAATCAAGTTATTGCTTATCATGGTATCTTTGAGATCGGTAATCAGTTGCTGGAGTTTTTTAGAACTGAAATTTGCAATCTTTTTGTTTTTAGCTTTAAGCGCCGGATGACCAATTTGGATCGTGTCTTGAACTGCCATAGGTGTATATTGCTTTATTACCACAGCACTGGATAATAACTCCCATCATGTCGGTATTTTGATTTTTTTGGTATACGCTTTGCCTATTCTACATCTTTTTGGTAACGACGATTTTTTCCATATAGACATCCGGGGGTCGGGTGAGGGCAAAAACTATAATTTCAGCTACAGCTTTAGTCTGCATCATCCAGGGTTGCTCATGAGGGTGATCTCTACCGGCATTCTCATAAAGATTGCTTTCAAAACCACCCGGGAAAAATTGGATCACTTTGATAGCAGTATCGCGAAGTGAGTCGCGCAGGGCATGGGTATAGCCGGTAAAGCCCCATTTACTGGCACCATACGATTTCCAGTTTCGGTTATCACCTGCCGGTATATCACTGACGCCAGCGCTAGAAATGACATTGCAAATAATTGCTTCTGATTGATTTTTTAGATAGGGTAAAAGCGCTTCAGTTATTTGAATTTGTCCAACAAGATTGGTGTTAATGGCCTCAACCCTTTTGTGAGAATCAGATGTTTCTAAATTATCATCAGTCCAGACACCGGCATTATTGATCAGAATATCGATAGCTTGGTGAGTTGCAACGATCTGCTTTACCACTGAGTCGATTTGCTTTTGATCACGAATGTCACAAACCACATAATCTGCCTGACCGGATTGCTTTTTTATGCTACTAACTACTTCTTGAAGCAATTCTTCGGTCCGGGCAAGAAGGATGACCTTGGCTTTTTGCAAAGCAAGTTGAAAAGCCAACTCCTTACCCAATCCCTGACTAGCGCCAGTAATAAGAATATTTTTGCCTTGTATGTCCATACACACTCTTTCTACTGCATAAACGATGCGAATTCAACTTCCTGCTTCCTTCACCTGCTTCGCAATTTTACGTGTATGCCAGCTTTAATAAGTAGTGTTGCCGCCGTGAAGAATAGAGATAATCATGGGTTTTTTACGTTATATTTCTTTTTCATAGAATGAGCTGAGTATTGCTCTTGCCATTTCTATATCATTGACGAGCACTGCATCTATTTCTAGTTCAGCTAATTGAATTAGCTCATCTCTAGTCACTTCTCCTGCAGTTCCTGGGTTACCAGGACTAGTTGGTCTGCCGGGAGTGATCCAGACTTGCTTCCCTAATTCATGAATAGCTTGGATTCTTTCTGACGTAGTATCTTGGTGCCAGAGCCTGATGATATTTGCACCATGCTGAATAAAAAAATGAAAGGAATCTGGGTCAGATGATAGACTGAGGATGGTGCATAGATCTTTATATCCTTGCATGAGCTTGAGTTTTTCAACATCTCTGATTCCTATCACAACTTGATGTCTTTCCAACTGATAAGAATCAATTAATTGCATCAACTGGGGAAGATGAGTATTGTTTTCCTGCTTAAGATCAAAAATGACAAAAGCCACATATTTAAGTAGTGTGTGAAGCTCGGCTTTGGTGATGAAGGATTGCGCTGATTCATTTGCGGAAAGCTCCTGATCAATTACCTGATCCACTTCTCGACCGTATACCTGCTGATGACCGTGCGGGTGATACAACGTTATGTGACCATCGAAAAAAACGACATCCATCTCAATGCCGATTGGCCGGTATTGAAGGGCAGCTTTAAATGCCTCAAAAGTGTTGGCCGGATGATTTAAACTGTATCCGCGATGGGCAATAAGTCCGGGTAGTTTTTTATCCATTTTTTTGTTTCATGATTGTTTCCTGGAGAACAAGTGCAAGTTTTCGGTGCTGGTCGGGCTCCAAATGCACACCATCAAACGTTCCTGGTTGCACGAGTGGGGCTAGATCTAAAAAGGCACACTTCGTTTCCCTCGCAAGCTCTTTATATACGCGACCTAGTTGCTGCGATTTCGCGTGTGCCCCAGCAAACTGCGTGCCCGAACCCATATGAGTTTCGATAACCAGCGGCGGCGATATAAGCAGAATGCTTGACTTGCTGCCTTGAGCATTTTTGGCAATTGCTTGAATGAGTTCCACATTTTTCTTGATCCCCTCACCTATTCTTTCCGGGGTACGATTAAACCTGGATTTGAGATCGTTGGTGCCGAGCCACAGAATAACAAGGTCCAAGGGATTATGACTCTCAAGACATGGGCGCAGGTATTCCAGTCCATTCCTGCCCGGGAAATTTGGATCATCGTCTTCAAAGTCAGTGGTGCGCGAGCGCAAACCTTCTTCGAAGATTTCGTAATCACTGCCTAATTTTTCCTGCAATAAACCAGTCCAGCGCACATTGATTGGATAGCGGGCAGTATTTTTGCCGCTTCGGCCCCAGGTGTTTGAATCACCATAACACAGAATTCGTTTTACGTTTGGATTTGGGTTCATAGATGTACACTACCCCAAAACATGCCTCACTCCAACTTCAGGATAGTATACCTTCTCGGGTGCACTCAGGAGAAAACTCACTAAGCGCGCAACTTCTTCTGTCTCGATGGCATCATCCAACTTCTTAATGTTGCCCGCTTTTTCAAAGAGTTTAGTCTTCATCTTTCCCGGATACAAACCGGTCACTCCAATTCCATATTGGCCCAAATCATCTGCTAGGGATTTGGTGAAACCAGTCACACCCCATTTGGTTGCATTATAGACACTGCGCAAGGCTTTATGATTTATTCCCGCCTGAGAGCAAACGTTGACAATAAGTCCACTTCCTTGTTGCTTCATCTGTGGGATCACTGCTTTGGTTGCATACATCAATCCTGTAAGATTCACATCCACCACTTCCTGGATTCGTTCAGGTTCGTTGCCATCAAGCTCGCCCTCAATCCACAAACCCGCACTGTTAATCAGGCAATCCAAACGCCCATGGTTTTCAAGTATCTTGGCAACTGCCTGTTCACTTTGCGCGAGCTGCCGCACATCCGCAACCACATACTCCACTCCCAGTTCATGAGCTATGGCTTCGGCTTTTTGGCCATTAGCCGATGAAATAATCACCTCATGATTCGGAGCTAGCTCTTTTGCTATTGCTTTGCCTAAGCCATCGCTGCCTCCGGTGATAAGCACCACTTTTCTTGATTGTTCGCTCATTTTTTCCTCCTCTTGTAGGCTATCACTTATTACCAATTAATTGAATTAAGTTACCATCCAGATCATACATCGTGGCAAAATATTTATCGAACGTAGGGGCTTTGAAGGGTGCGGCTAAAAAATTGACACCCTTTTCTTGCAAATATTGGTAGGCTTCAGTGACTGAATCAACGTTAATATTGAACATATGCCTATGTGGATCGGAATTTTTGCCCTGAACTTGCGAATGCTGACCTATCCAGAGCCAAGTGTCGCCTTGCGGAAATTCAAACAAAACTCCAGTGTCTTTGGGGTGATCCAATTCTTCAACTACCTTCAAATTAAATATCTTTTGGTACCAGTCCGCAAGACGGCGAAAATCCTCTGACCAAATGAGAATGGTAGAAATTTTTTGAAACATACTTGTTTACTTCATTAACCATTAATTAATAATAATTGAACGTAAGGCATTGAATTGTTTTTCGAGTAATCCATCGTTAATGGTTCCCAGGTCCAAAGTGCAAATTTTTTGGATTTGTTTTTCGATAATTTTGCAAACTGTATGATATTGGTTCATTTCTTTTCGTTCACGGGGGTACCTTTTTTTAAGATCTTCAAACCGCTTATCAACGGTCAGAGCACCGTTTAATCCAATTCGCATGTCTGCATAATAACAAATTTTCTCGTGCCAAAATTCTCCATCAATATACTTCCCCATGGCCTCAGCATGACTATGCTCGCACAATTGAGCAACTCGATTATCTGCTGAAATTTCTTTGATTATTTGAAGCGTGGCTTTATCGACATTGTTGCCATATTTTTGTTTAAAAGAAATCTGAGTTTCTTTGTAAACCTGGATTTGACTTTGATCATGAACGGCAAAAAGAGATGGATTATTAAAGTCAAATTTAAGTATGTTGCCCATATCATGCAACAGGAGGGTTTTGACAATTAAATCGGTGTCTAAATCTTGAGAAAGGCTATGGTCGCATATACTCTTGCCGACAGCCGCTACCCGTAACATATGCAATTGTAGGTTTTGAGGAATAGAATATATTTTATAAATACGCAAGATTGTCATAAGTCAATATCAATTCAATTAGCTCACTTCTCCAGCCATCTTTGTTCACCCAACCAAGTAATTTGGTGATCGACTTTGGTGATGACTTCGCCGTCTTTGAGAAGAGCCAGTTTGCCATGGGTCCAAAGTTTTTTGATATCTGGTAGTAATGATTCGTCGTAATGAGGATAAATCTCGAAGTCGATCAGTCCTAGACCGGGAATACATTCTGCCCCTGGTTCTGGTTCACGTAAATACCAATTTGATGCTTTTTGACTGGTGGAACATGCCATGCTACCGGCGCTGGAACCGACGTAGATTAACCCTTTTTCTAAAAATTGAGATAGGACATTGACTAAGCCTGAGCGGCGCATCCAGTAGAGTAAGTAGCCGGTATAACCACCAGCTACCCACAAAATATCTGCTGATTCAATTGTTTGAATCACATCCCGATGCTGATAATCTTCTAGTTCAATGATGGTAAAGTTGGGAAAAAGTAGACGAACAACTTGGATAGTTTGGCTGGCTTTCCAAGCGCCCATAAATTCACCATTGGCGGCAGTGACCACATAAGCCACTTTTTTATCAGACAAGGTTCCATCAATAAAGTTCTTAAGTTTTTCGATCGTTTGCGGATGTTTGCCCTCCGAGGCGAGAAATAGTTTCATTGCTGTTTTCCTGGATTCTTGAAGACTTGGCCGTGTCCAGGAATAATCCAATCAGCAATAGCTAACACTTTGGTGCGACTTTCGACCAAAGCATCCCCATCCTTAGTGAAAGGATCTTCTCGGTGGATTAAGACTTCAGCAGCATCGACTATTTGTTCCTGATCATCAGTCCACCAAAACAAATCGGCGGCCACGACTACTTTTCCTTGATCGGTGTCCATGATAAGCGAGGAGTGTTCGTGGGCATGGCCAGGTGTAGACATGACGCGAATAGAGGTGCCTGGAAGCAAGCCTTCGTATTCAGTTTCTAAATCTTTTTGATAGATTGTTTCGCCATCAAAGACTGTGGCATTTTCGAAAAGAGCCACTAAAAACATATGATCGACATGGAAATGGGTCAGAAAGACCATGTCAATATCCTCAGGAGTTAACTTTTCTTTTTTGAGTGAAGTGAGCAGTAAATCGCGATTGATGCCAGGATCAACAATTATAGTTTTATCACTATCATTAATTAAAGTAGTCGTACAGGAAGCTAACCAACCTGTGTCGGTTTTGGTGGCGTAACCCGGAATGAGGATTTTGTATGCAGTCATTATTTTGTTTCCTTTATAAAAGTGTAGCTGTGTTTGACTCACACCTCCGAGGTGAAAGCTTCTACACCTCGGAGGTGTGGTGGTACCAATATTTCTTGTATTGTATCAAGAAGTTGTTGGCGGTGAGGGGGAGAAAAGCTATGATCACCAGAGAGCTCGAGGTACTGCAGACTGTCAATAGCTTGTATGGCAGTATAATTACTGTCTGGTATGACCCCATCATTTAAGGCTCGAATCACTGTTGTTTGACTTGTGCCTGCGAGTTGTTTAAATAACTGAACAGGAATTACATTTTGAATATCATTCCAGAAATCTTTTTCGATAAAAGTCCAGCCACCATCTGAGCGCTTGACTTTACTGACACCGTTTAGGTCAAACATTGTTCCTGGTTTATGAGAAAAATGTTCTTGCATTTTGCTGTAGGTATCATTAATGGGCGGTGCAAGCAAAATTGTTTTAGTGATAGTGGGTGAATTAAGTAAGCCGGTCACGATGCAACCCATAGAGTGGGCAATAATTGAAGTATTTTTAGGACGAAAGTGTTGTTCGACATAATTGATTATGTGATTGAGGATGGCAACTTGCTTGGAAAATGCAAATACCAAAGTAGCATTTTGTTTTGGAATAATCTGGCATAAATCGAATTTGATAACCAGATATTTGTCTTTTAGAGCGTCGTTAATATCGGCAAAAAAACCACGGGAATCCCTTTTCATACCAAAGCCATGAACGAGAACAATTGCCTTGCCTGCTTGTTCATTGCCTTCGTATTCACCTTTGATGGCAAAGTTTTCAAGAAACGGAATTTTGATGGGGTGAGTGGAGTCATCTCTGACCGATTATATCAGCACATTCTTAACTAATTCTTGTTCTGCAGGCACAAAATTGTATTAGCACCGTAACCTGGATATACTAACCCATATGGTTAGCTTATTGCTTTATTCGCTCATTGCTGGGCTATTGTCATTGATCGGGGCAGCGCTACTTTTGTGGCGCCGTTCTTTTTCTCCCAAACTGTTAACCGGTTTGCTTTCATTTGCCGCCGGCACCTTTTTATCGGCCGTTTTTTTCGAAATGCTTCCCGAAGCTATTGAGGCAGTGACTAAGCCGCACTCTGTTTTCATGTTTGTCTTAGCGGGATTTGTGAGTTTTTTTGTGTTAGAGCGCTTGAGCATGCGTTTTTTGATTGCTTCATCCAAGCATGCTCATGCCGATCATACTGAATCGTTGCCCCTGCTTATGATCATTAGTGACAGCATCCACAATTTTATCGATGGTATTGTGCTCGCCCTTACCTATCTCACCAATCCTGCTCTTGCCCTTCCAACTGCCCTAGCCATTGCCACCCACGAAATTCCTCAGGAGATTGGTGATGCCGTCGTCTTTCTGAAACTCGGCTGGGCAAAAAAGCGCATCATTATGCTCAATGTTTATCAATCATTGCTCACCGTGCCTGGGGTAATCATCGGTTTTTGGTTTGGCAGTATCTTTGCATCAACACTGCCCTATCTCTTAGCTGTAGCAGCCGGAATCTTTCTGTACATCGCTGCTTCAGATTTGATTCCCGAAATTCACCATTCCACGGGACATAAGAACGTGGCCATTGCGGTCGTGCCCTTTGTGAGTGCAATTTGTTTCATGTACCTCCTCCTGGGGCTAACCCACTAAGATCGTTTGTGATCTATCTCACTGCAGATAATGAGTAATGCCTGCCACAATCCCGAGCATGGCTAATGGTTTAATTCACGAATGCCCTCCTGGCTGCAGAGGATGTTTTGAAAATCAACAAGAATTGTTGCAAACCTTAGAAGGCCGAGATGTGTTGCACGATAGATATGCGCGGGCGATAAACACCCCACAAGCATTAGGCTCGGTAAGAGCGTGTACACGAGTGAGAAATGGAAATATCTTGGCTCTTGGAGAAAATATTGGCAATTCGACAATAGGGGCTGTTGCAGATGGAAATTTTTTAACCGATGACACTTTTGAAGTTGCTATCTATAAGACCCCTGCTGCACAAAATATCAGAGGCGTTGCAACAACGGCACTAGATCGTCTTTCTGAAAAGGTTGCAAAGGCAGCAAGAGGAACAAGGCAAGACCGATTGACACTGGTTGCACAGATAGATAGAAATAATCTACCCTCAATTCACTTTTTTCGTCAGAGAGGTTTTTCCCTTGAAGATCCTGATGCCTATTCAGGTTACTATACCTACACCAAAAAAGTTGATCTATAACTGCTGCTCAAAAAACTCCACACTCTTTTGCATTGCCTGCGAAAAGATATAGATTCCCGATGCCCTCCTTCACATGCCTCCTTAAAGAATGACAAGTTAAGTGCTTAAAGTCCTGTACTTAATAGGATGCAAGTATATTGATGAAAAATGCTACACAATAAGCTTCATATTAATTTGATTCTCCGCACTTCTTGTCATAAACATGCTATACTGAAGCTGGTAGCAAGCAAAAGTAATAAGGAACAGAGTGATGGAATCAGGAACGAAATGCACCCGTTGTGGCAAACCCCGAAAACTGGCTAAAACGTGGACCGAAGAAATCGAAGTCTACGGACAAACATCTAAAGTCACCCACTCATTGTATGTCTGCGCTGATCCAACTTGCCAAGAAATTGTTGATGGGAAATTGGCCGACCTAAAACAAGCATCACTCGATAGAACTCAGGCCAGTTTACAACGAGAGAATGACCGCAAAGAAGCCTTGGCCAGAAGCCAGCGCAACCGAATTGCTAAACCAAAAGCCTAAGAAGTATTTCTGGTTAATCAACCAGGGTTAGAGCAATACCTTGTTTATTGGCTCTGCCGGTACGGCCAATGCGATGAATGTAGTCTTCGTAGGTTTCCGGAAGATCGTAGTTAATAACGTGTGTCACGTCGCTGATATCCAAACCTCTCGAAGCGACATCGGTAGCCAGCAACACGCGGACCCGTTCCGACTTAAACATGTCGAGAGCCCTGCGCCGTTGACTCTGGTTTTTGTTGCCATGAATCGCGGCCACCGATAAACCCCGGTTTTGCAAATTCCTCGCGATGCGGTCGGTGCTGTGTTTGGTGCGCACAAACACCAAGACTTTGGAAAAATCTTCCAGCAACAAGAGCTCATGCAAGACATCAATCTTGATTCTGCCATTAAGTTTGACCACATCTTGATTAACCAGTGCAGCTGTATCCTGCTTTTTGACCGAAATCAACACCGGATTGATTAAGAACTTACGCATCACTTCCTGAGCTTTGGTTGGCAGGGTCGCGGAGAAAAACAGTGTATGGCGCCGTGCGGGCAGTGCATTTACGATATGAGAAATATCGTGAATAAAGCCCATATCCAGCATCTGATCTACCTCATCCAGCACAATCGTGGAAAAGCGCATAAATTGGAGTACGTTGCGCCGCTCTAAATCGATTAAGCGTCCCGGAGTCCCAATCACAAATTGTGGCGAGCGCGATAGGGCTCTCATTTGCGGCATCATACCCACTCCACCGATACAGACGCAGGAAAACAGGTTAAGAAATCTGGCTAGTTGCCGGAATTCATCATTAATCTGCTCGGCCAATTCTCTGGTTGGAGCTACTATTAACACCCGTTCACTCGGGTTTGCCATAATCTTGTTGATCAAAGGGATCAAAAAAGCCGCGGTTTTACCTGTACCTGTGTTGGCAATACCAACCACATCTCGACCAGATAAGACTTCAGGAATAATTCTATCTTGAATGTCAGTCGGTTGCGTGTAGCCTTTGGCTTCAATATTGGCATGAATTTTAGGGTGGAGCGCAAAATCACTAAACAGGTGCTGGGGCACAAATGACTCCAGTACTACATCAGTGGCCTGCCTCACCAAGAGCGATGGATCAAAGTTTGACGCCTTTTTGGGACCACGTCTAAAATTCCCATAATAACCAGCCCTATTTGTGGGGCGCGATACTCTTCTTGTCGTATACGACATACTAAACTCCTACTCAATTTCTCTTTAATTTCGAGAGGTTTGAGGTATATAAAGAAAAAAAGAAACTTGAGTAGTGAAAACACTTATCAATGTAGAAGAGTTTTACTTACCTAAATAAACCAAATCGGTCTACGTGGGACTAACAGTGACTTCTTTTCCGTAATTAATGAGGTCATAGTATATCGCAAAGATACAAGATAAGCAAATGCAGGTAGTGTCCCAAACGGCTTTAGTCAATCAAGTCCTTGCGCTTTAAATCATCGAATATTATTTGATCAACGGGGCCAACAATCTCTCGCTGCGCAAACGTGTAATAGTCAAGTGCTTCAATTTCAGCACTTGGTTGCAGTGTGCCATTGAAAGTTGCTTGATAACAGGTCATGCGCACGACAATTCCTTCCGCTTTCCCATGAGCCTGGGCTTCAAACGTGCCATAGTGACTTATTGAATCTGGAATCAAATCGACCGTTAGTTCTTCTTTCACTTCTCTTAACAAAGCTTGGACATCAGTCTCGCCTGGCTCGCGTTTGCCGCCGGGAATGTAAAAAGTATCTTTGCCTTTGCTTAAAGTCATTAAGATTTTGCGGTTTTGGATGAAAATGAAAGCTAGGTTATCGATATACGCCATAGCAAGTCGCATAATATCATGGAAATGCTTAATGCGTTGCTTGTTGCCAACTGCCTTCATTTGTTTTCCATCTCAGGGGCGAAGGCCGAATCGACTGCAATTCATCAATGGTTGAGACACCTCGAAACACCAAGGCTAGCACCAAATCTTCCAACAAACGATACATATTGCTTGCTACGGTTGGCCGCACATAGGGAATAAATGATTTAATCGCTTTGGATGTTTCACCCTCGACAAAAGCCGGTATTCCCTTTGCCATCATTTTCCCATCCTGGTATTTGGTTCGCGCAGATGCCTCCCCACCGTAGGGTTTAAACCATTCGCCTTGTTGATTCACCCAATACATAAGCCCTCCGGGAGATTCAATCGTGCCACCGGCAGCCAAGCGGCTCACACCAATGCCCGATGCCCCCAAGACTAACGTTGTCCCAATATGGTCACTGGCTCCTCCCTCGACAATGACCGGAATTCCTATTTTGCCTCTCAAGCGCCACAACAAATTCGGCCAATCGACGACACTGCCAGAGCGCACGGCCGTAATGCATCTACCCCCGCCTCCGATACCCATATACAAGCCATCAGTCCCTGCTGCTTCAAATTGTCTGGCCTGGGTTAGTGAAGTTACCTGACCAGCAAAAATTTCAATGGCCGTGGCGAATTCGCGCCTGAGCGCGTCAACAATAACCAGAGCATCTTTGCCTGGCTCAGGAGAATACACTCTGAAACTGCGCACGCCAGCAGCATACAGCGCTGCTGCCCGCTTAAGGCCTGATGGCTCGGTTTCGATGACACCCAAAAGATTGTGTTTCCAAATTTTTAGCATAGCTTTGCGCTCAGGACGGTTTTGAATAAATTCTTCTTGTTTCATCCAGGAGACAGTGGCTTTAACCAAATCAACTTGACGTTTGATATTGGCAAAAACTCCATTACGAGGCACACACGCCAGCGCGTGACACATCGCCACCGTTGCTAGTGCCGCTGGCGCCCCAAACACATCAGGCATGGCCCCCGATGCAAAAGGAATGCGCGCATGCTTGCCCAACTTGATAAAGGGACCGGTTTGCAATAAGTCACGCCGAGAAACCCGACTATTTTTATGCCCAACCACGATTGACCCCAAGTCTCCAATCGATAATGCCAACCCATTTTCATCGGCATAGTCCATGACCTTGCAAGACATTTCTTGAAGTTTAATAAAGGGCTTCATCTCTACTTTTTGCAAGGCTTTAAGTCGGTCCGGATGATTCATAAGCTCCAACATATACTGGCGCACTTGCAGTGTATCCCACAACTCCTCTTCGGAAAGCAGGGTTTTGCCTAACCTGGGTAAGTAATCAAACGGTGTGGTCAGCATCCCCTGAGATGGATACACTTCTCCGGCTTCGCCACTTTGCTTGTACCATCGATCAAACAATTCGTTTTTCCGAGAGAGATAATAGGCAAATTGAGACTCTAGATGTTCACCGCCTAAAGTTTGATCCTGCAGATTCTTGAATGAAATTGTGGTTGAAGTTTTGACTGCCACGTACTAACCATTAAAGCAAAAAAATTGCGTCATGTCAGGGGCAATTTTGGGCATGCGCCGAGCGTGCTACACTATAAGTATTAGGATAACAAATAGTTTTTGGAGGTCTATGGCAAAGAAATTTTCCTTTTCTAAAAACCCAGGCATGACTATTGTCGCCACCTACGCCATCATGTATGTGGTTAATGCCCTCGTTCTCTTTGTTGCTAACCTGCTGTTTCCTCAGCAAGTGGTTTTAGGGACGGCTAGCATTAGTCCTCTCTGGGCCATCGTGCACAGCATGGGGGCGCTCTCGCTCCTGCTCATCCTAACTGTCCCCTTGGCTCATGAAGTGGAGCGACTGCGGGAGCGTGACTTAAACCCGCAAGAATGGATGGGCTTCTACTGGGTCATGACTGCTGCTGGCATCTGGCTTATTTCTCGATGCTCG